>NZ_JBICCO010000002.1:0-151647 GCF_043119405.1 Achromobacter sp. 413638 | reverse complement strand
CCCCCCCCCCCCCCCCCCCCCCCCCCCCCCCCCCCCCCCCCCCCCCCCCCCCCCCCCCCCCCCCCCCCCGGGCCGGCCCGCGCGCCCACCACCATGTCATCAGACCGGCCGCCAGCACCACCGGCAGCATGGCCGCGTTCAGCGCTTGCCACCCGAAGGCGTCCAGCGCCGGTCCGGCCGCCAGGGTGGCCAGCGCGGTAGCGGCATAACGCAGCATCTCGGCCGCGCCTTGCGCGCGGGCGCGTTCCGACGGACGGTAGGACTGCGCCAGCAGCGTGGTGCCGCCGACGAACATGAAGTTCCATCCCACCCCCAGGCAGAACAACGCCGCATAGAACGCGGGCAGCGACGGCGACGTCATCGCGATCAGCGAGCACGCGACGTTCAGCACCATGCCGGCGCCCAGCACCCGCGGCAGGCCGAAGCGCTGGATCAGCGCGCCGGCGAAGAAAGCCGGCGCGTACATGCCGACCAGGTGCCATTGCATGATGTTGGCGCCGTCTCCGATGCCGTGGCTGCACGCCACGGCGGCCAGCGGCGCGGCGGTCATGATGAACATCATCGAAACCGACCCCACCACGTTGTTGGCAAGCGCGGCGACGAACACCGGCTGGCGGGCCACTTCGCGCAGCGGCCGCGCGGGCAGGCCGGCCTGGGTCTCGCCTGCGGCGGCAGGCGCTTCGGCGTCGCGATAGCCGACCCACAGCAACGCGGCCGACAGCAACGCCAGCAGGGCCACCATCAAATACGCGCCGGCGAAGGCTACCGGCGCGAAAAGGTCGCGACTCCAGGCGGCCAATGCCGGGCCGGCAATGGCGGCGATGACGCCGCCCGCCATCACCACCGAGATCGCGCGGCTCTTGGCGGCGGGCTCGACCGCGTCCGCCGCCGCCAGCCGGTAATACTGGGCAAAGGCCTGGAATACGCCGACGAGCGCGGTGCCGGCGCAGAACGCCCAGAAATCGGCATGAAACACGGCCCATACCGATAAACCGCCGCCCGCCGCGCCGGCCAGTGCGCCCAGTGTGAACCCCCTGCGCCGGCCGATGCGCTGCATCAGCAAGGAGGCAAACCAGGTGACCACTGCGCCGGCCACCGTGATCAGCGCGAATGGCAGGGTCGACAAGGCCTTGTTGGGCGCGAGCATGTGGCCGGTCAACGCGGTCAGCGTCAGGTCGATGGAAATGGCGGCGACGAACAGGCCCTGGCAGATGGCCAGGACGCGGGCGTTGCGGTGGCCGGTGGTGGGGGAGGCTGACGTGGGCATGGCGGAATCGGTGGGGAGTGATCGGTATGGGGGCGCCGCGGCAAGCGGGGCTGGCGGGTTTGACAGGCATCACTGTATCGACGCAAACTCTGGCGTAAATGACATAATTCCCTCAAAAATCGCCATGCCACACGACGTCATCTTCCTGCTGGTGCCGGACTTCCAATTGCTGGATATGTCTGGCCCCGCCGCGGTGTTCCAGACCGCCGGCAAGCAGGCGCGCACCGCCGCCGGTCCGGCCTATGCGGTTCACGTCGTGTCGGAGCGTGGCGGCCCGGTGCGGAGTTCTTGCGGGGTCGAAGTCCTGACTCGATCCTGGCGCGACGCGCCTTCAGGCACGCTGGTGGTGCCGGGCGGCGAGGGCGCGCGCGCGGCCGCCGTCACCCCGGCCATGCGCAGGTATCTGCACGCGCATCGCCAGGCCGGCCGGCGCCTGGCCAGCGTCTGCACGGGCGCATTCGTGCTGGCGGCCGCGGGCCTGCTCGACGGGCGGCGCGCCACCACTCACTGGCGTCATGCCGCCGAGCTCGCGCGCAACCATCCGGACGTGCGAGTCGACGCCGACCGGATCCACGTCTGCGATGGCGATACGTGGACCTCGGCCGGCATTACCGCCGGCATAGACCTCGCGCTGGCGATGGTCGAATCCGACCTGGGCGCGGAGGTGGCGGGCGCCACGGCGCGCGAGATGGTGGTCTACCACCGCCGCTCGGGCGGCCAGTCGCAGTTCTCGGCGCTGCAGGACCTGGCGCCCGACAGCGAACGCATCCGCGCCGTGCTGGAGCACATCCGCGGGAATCTTGGCGCGGCGCTGACTGTCGAGCATCTGGCCGACGTGGCCTGTGTCAGCCCGCGCCAGTTCCTGCGCAGCTTCAAGGCCGAGACCGGCGAAACGCCCGCCAAGGCGGTCGAACGCATTCGGGCGGAGGCGGCGCGCGCGCACCTCGAGGCGGGCGCCGACAGTATCGACAGCGTCGCGCGACGGGCAGGCTTTACCGACAGCGAACGGATGCGGCGGACCTTCCTGCGTGTCTACGGCCAGCCGCCGCAGGCGCTGCGGCGCATGGCCAGGCAAGGATAAAAAAAGCGAACCTTGTTCCTGTCGCTCATGACGCCGGCGCGCAAGGCGCGGCATCCTGCCGGGACAGCTTGTAAAACAAAGATGGGTATTGAGCTTTAACTTGTCAATCAAGTATGCTGTGCCTGCCTTGATCATCCGACAAGCGAACCTGCCCGGAGCCGCCCATGAAAACTTCCCCGGTCACCCACCAGGACCTGCGACGCTCGGTCATCGCGGTGCCGCCGCTGGCGCGCCGCGCGGACCTGTCGCTGAACGAGGCCGCGAACCGGGCGCTGCTGGCGCATCTGGAGGCCGGCGGCGTGCGCAGCGTCATGTACGGCGGCAACGCCAACTTCTACAACGTGGGGCTGGGCGAGTACGCGCGCATCGTGGATATGCTGGCCGCGCTGGCAGGCCCCGACACCTGGATCCTGCCGTCGGCGGGGCCGGACTACGGCAAGATGATGGACCAGGCCGCGGTGCTGCGCACTCGCGCTTTTCCCACGGCGATGCTGCTGCCCATGTCCTTCCCGTACACGGACGATGGCCTGGCGGATGGCGTGCGGCGCTTCACAGACGCGCTGGCCAAGCCGGCCGTGGTCTACATCAAGTCGGCCGGCTACCTGGCGCCGGCGACGGTCGCGCGGCTGATCGAGGAGGGCCGCATCGTGGCCTTGAAGTACGCGGTGGTGCGAGAGGATCCGCTGCGCGACGACTACCTGCGCGCGCTGCTGGGCGAGGTCGAGGCGCGCTGGATCGTCAGCGGCATCGGCGAGCGGCCGGCCATCGCGCATTACCGGCATTTCGGCCTGTCGAGCTTCACGTCCGGCTCGGTCTGCGTGGCGCCGCGGGGTTCCATGCGCCTGCTGCGGCTGCTGGCCGAGGGGCGCTACGACGAGGCCGACAGCGTGCGCCGGCGCTACCTGGGTCTGGAGGACTGCCGCGACGGCATCAGCCCCATCCGCGTGCTGCACGATGCGGTGACACTGGCCGGCGTGGCCGACATGGGGCCGATGCTGCCCTTGCTGACGGGGCTGTCCGCCGCCGAACGCGAACGCGTGGCGCCGGTGGCGCGCGCGCTGGCCGCGTGGGACCGGGAAACCATGGCGGCGTGAGCCTGTGCATCGTCCGTCGGGCTCGCATTTGACGGTACGATGTGCGCTGTCTTTACGCCCGATGCCGAAGGAGATTCCGTGGCCCGAAAACCGACCCCCTCGCCAAGCGCGCTGCAAGCGCCCGCGGACGCGGAAACCGCGCAGCCGCTGGAGCGTCGCCATCGCGTGCGGCTGGCGGACCAGCTCTACGGCCAGATCTTCGAACAGCTCGTCTCGGGCAATCTCAGCGTCGGCGACAAGCTGCCTTCCGAGAACGAAATCTCCGAACGCTACGGCGTTTCGCGGCCGGTGGTGCGCGAGGCGCTGCTGCGTCTGCGCGCCGACGGGCTGGTCACGGCGCATCAGGGGCTGGGCACCTTCGTCAGCCACCAGCCCGCGCCCAGGCTCAAGACCTTCAGCGACGTGGAGCACGTCAGCGCCTATCTGCGCGCGCAGGAGGTGCGGGTGGCGCTGGAAGGCGATGCCGCGCGCCTGGCGGCCCTGCGCCGCACCGACGAGCAGTTGCGCAAGATCGAGGAGGCGCACCAGGCCTTCGCCGAATCGCTGGCGCAGGGGCGCATGTCGGCCGAGGCCGATCTGGCGTTCCACGCCAGCATCGCCGAAGCCAGCGGCAATGACTTCTATCTGGGCGTGCTGGAGAGCATTCACGATTCCATCAGCGGCTTCATGCGCCTGACGCTCAGCCTCACGCGCACCGGCTCGCGCCAGCGCGCCCAGACCGTGCTGGACGAGCACGCCACCATACTCGCGGCCATCCGCGCGCAGGACGGCGAGCACGCGCGCGTGGCCATGCAGTTCCACCTGGGCCGGGCGCGGCACCGGCTGGTGGACCGCGAGCGCGACTGAGCGCGGCAACAGGATTTTCACCACCCAAGCGCGGCACAACAAGCGCAGAGGACCAAGAGCAGACAAATGAGCGATTCTTCCAAACCCAAGACCCGCAAGACTCCCGAGGAACTGCGCAGCCATCGCTGGTATGGCGTGAAGGACCTGCGCGCGTTCGGCCACCGTTCGCGCACGGCGCAGATGGGCTATCACCGCTCCGACTACGCGGGCAAGCCGGTGATCGCCATCATCAACACCTGGAGCGACATCAACCCCTGTCACAGCCACTTCAAGCAGCGCGTGGAAGAGGTCAAGCGCGGCATCTGGCAGGCCGGCGGCTTTCCGGTGGAAATGCCGGCCATGAGCCTGTCCGAGCCGTTCCAGAAACCCACCACCATGCTGTACCGCAACCTGCTGGCCATGGAAACCGAGGAGCTGCTGCGCTCCTATCCGGCCGACGGCTGCGTGCTGATGGGCGGCTGCGACAAGACCACGCCGGCCTTGCTGATGGGCGCGGTGTCGATGGACCTGCCCACGCTGTTCGTGCCGGCCGGCCCCATGCTGCGCGGCAACTGGAACGGCAACACGCTGGGCTCCGGGTCCGACACCTGGAAGTACTGGGCCGAGCTGCGCGCGGGCAATATCACCGAGGAAGACTGGCAGGGCGTGGAGGACGGCATCGCCCGTTCGCCCGGCCATTGCATGACCATGGGCACGGCCTCCACCATGACCGCCGCGGTCGAGGCGCTGGGCATGTGCCTGTCGGGCTACTCCTCGATTCCGGCGCCCGACTCGCGCCACGCGCAGATGGCGAGCCTGTCGGGCAAGCGCATCGTCGAAATGGTCTGGGAAGACCTCAAGCCTTCGGACCTGCTGACCGCCGCGTCCTATGACAACGCGGTGCGCACGGTGCTGGCCCTGTCCGGCTCGACCAACTCGGTGGTGCACCTGATCGCGATGGCGCGGCGCAGCGGCTTCGGCCTGGACCTGGACCGCTTCGACCATCTGGCGCGCACCACGCCGGTGCTGGCCAATCTGCGGCCCGCCGGCAAGTACCTGATGGAAGATTTCTATTACGCGGGCGGCCTGCGCGCGCTGCTGGTGCAGCTGGGCGACCTGCTGGACCTGTCGCAGCGCACCGTCGATGGCCGCACGCTGGGCGAGAACATCGCCGGCGCGCGCGTGTTCAACGACGACGTGATCCGCGCGCGCGGACAGGCGCTGGTCGAGCGCGACGGCCTGGCCGTGCTGCGCGGCAACCTGGCGCCGGACGGCGCGGTGATCAAGCCGCCGGCGATGGAGGCGCATCTGCAGGTGCATACCGGCCCGGCGGTGGTCTTCAAGGACTACAACGACATGGCCGCGCGCATCGACGATCCGGCGCTGGACGTCAGCGCCGACAGCGTCATCGTGCTGCAGAACGCCGGGCCGCAGGGCGCGCCGGGCATGCCGGAATGGGGGCAGCTGCCGATCCCGCAGAAGCTGCTCAAGCAGGGCGTGCGCGACATGGTGCGTATTTCGGATGCGCGCATGAGCGGCACCAGCTATGGCGCCTGTGTGCTGCACGTGGCGCCGGAAGCCTATGTGGGCGGTCCGCTGGCGCTGGTGCGCGACGGCGACATGGTGGCGCTGGACGTGCCGGGCCGCAGCCTGAACCTGCTTGTGCCGGACGCCGAGCTGGCGGCGCGCAAGGCGGCCTGGCAAGCGCCGCCGCCGCGCTTCGAGCGCGGCTATGGCGTGCTGTACCTCAAGCACATCGGTCAGGCCGATACGGGCTGCGATTTCGATTTTCTGCAGACCGAAGCGCGCGCTGAACCCACGGGCGAACCGGAGATTCATTGACCCGGGAGACGGGTCGCAACGTGCATGCCCCCAAAGCCGCGTCCGACGGCGCGGGCCTGCCGCCCCCGACCGGGCCGCTCATGTCGAGACGGTCCGGCGAAAAACACACAAGGAGGAGACATACATGGAACGCAATGCAATGCCGGCGCGCCGGCGCCTGGCGCTGGCCGCGCTGATCGTGGCGGCGGCCGCGGCGACGCCCGCCGCGCTGTACGCGCAGACGGGGCAATGGCCGACGCGGCCCGTCAAGCTGGTGGTGCCGTTCCCGCCCGGAGGCAGCACCGACGCGATCGGCAGGCTGCTGGCGGTCGAGCTGGCCAAGGATCTGGGCCAGACCGTCATCGTCGAGAACAAGGGCGGCGCCAACGGCAATATCGGCTCGGACGCGGTGGCCAAGGCCGAGCCGGACGGCTACACGCTGCTGCTGTCGGGCGTGGGCTCGAACGCCATCAACTACGCGCTTTACGCCAGCATGCCTTACCGCGACAGCGACTTCGCGCATGTCTCGCTGCTGGCCACCGGCCCCAACGTGCTGGTGGCGGCGCCGGATTTCCCGGGCAAGACCTTCGCGGACTTCATCCGGCTGGCGCGCGAGAGCCCGGACAAGTACACCCACGCCAGCTCGGGCAGCGGCTCGTCCGGCCACCTGGCCATGGAAATGCTCAAGCAGCAGGCCAGGATCGATCTGGTGCACGTGCCGTACAAGGGCGGCGCGGCGGCCATCACGGACCTGCTGGGCGGTCGCGTGACGGTGCTGTTCCTCAACCAGGACACCCTGTTGCCGCAGGTGCAGGCCGGCAAGCTGCGGGCGCTGGCGGTGGCCAGCGTCAAGCGCAATCCGGCGTATCCCGACACGCCGACGGTGGCGGAGTCCGGCTATCCAGGCTTCGCGGCCGAATCCTGGTTCGGCCTGTCGGCGCCGGCCAGGACGCCGCCCGCCGTGATCCAGCGCCTGAGCCAGGCGACGGCCAAGGCCATGGCCTCGGCCGAGATGCGGCAGAAGCTGGAGAGCGTGGGCTTCGTGGTGGTGGGCAGCGACCCGCAAGCCTACTCCGGCTTCGTCACCAGTGAAATCGCCAAGTGGGGCCAGGCCGCCAAGGCGTCGGGCGCCCGCATGGATTGATTGATTCTTGCGGCATTGTTTTCCGCCGGTCTGCCGCGCCGGCATGCCGTGCGGCGGACTTGGCGTTCGCCGCGCGGATCGCGCAGCAACAGAGGACCATAATGGATTCACCCTTGCCCAACCGTTTCCGCCAGCGCATCCTGGCGCGCGAGCGGCTCATCGGATTCTGGATGTGCATGTCCAGCCACATCACGGCCGAGCTGGCCGGGCTGGCCGATTTCGACTGGCTGCTGCTCGACGGCGAGCACTCGCCCAACGAGGTGCCGATGTTCCTGCAGCAGTTGCAGGCGCTGCAATCCAGCGCCAGCGCGGCGGTGGGGCGGCCGTCGTGGAATGACCCGGTCGAGATCAAGCGGATGCTGGATATCGGTTTTTACAACCTGCTGATCCCCTTCATCGAGTCCGAGGCCGATGCGCGCCGCGCCGTGGCGGCCACGCGCTATCCGCCGCAGGGCATGCGCGGCGTGGCCGGCGCGCAGCGCAGCAACCGCTACGGCACGGTGCCTAATTACCTGCAGACCATCAACGACAACATCTGCGTGCTGCTGCAGATCGAGAGCCGGCCGGGCATCGAGGCGGTGGACGAGATTGCTTCGGTGGAGGGCGTGGACGGCGTGTTCATCGGTCCGTCGGACCTGGCCGCCGCGCTGGGGCATCTCGGCAATCCCGGCCATCCCGAGGTGCAGGACGCGATCCGCCACCTGTACCAGCGCGTGTCGGCGCAGGGCAAGGCGGTGGGCATCCTGGCGCCGGTGCATGCCGACGCCAGGCGCTACCTGGACATGGGCATGCACTTCGTGGCGGTGGGCACGGACCTGGGCGTGTTCAAGCAGGCCGTGTTCGGGCTGCGCGAGGCCTTCCCGACGTAGCCTTGGGCCCCGCGCTCGGGCGCGGCGGCGCGATGCCGTCCGCGCCGTGAGGGCTCAGCTTTCCAGCGCCAGCAGATCGGCGACGGTCTGGCGGCGGCGGATCAGGCGCGCCTGGCCCTGGTCCAGCAGCACTTCCGGCGCCAGCGGCCGGGTGTTGTAGTTCGAGGACATGGACGAGCCGTAGGCGCCGGCGTCGTGCAGCACCAGATAGTCGCCGATGCGCGGCCGCGGCAGCAGACGGTCGGTCACCACGCCGCCGGCGTCCTGGGTGAACACATCGCCCGACTCGCACAGCGGGCCGGCCACGGCCAGGCGCGCCGGTTCGCCCGGGGGCGTCGAGCCGTCGGGCGCGTGCACCGAAATACGGTGATAGCTGCCATACATGGCCGGGCGCATCAGGTCGCTGAAACCGGCGTCCACCAGCACGAAGTCACGGCCCGGGCGTCGGTTGATCGCATGCACCTCGGCGATCAGCGCGCCGGACTCGGCCACCAGGAAGCGGCCCGGCTCGATCTCCAGTCGGACAGGATGGCCCAGGTGCTGCTCGATGCGCTTGCGCGCGGCGTCCCACTGCTCGAAGTAATGGTCGCAGTCGATACGCGCTTCGCCATCCTTGTACGGAATGGACAGGCCGCCGCCGGCGGAGATGGCTTCGATGTCATGGCCCAGGTTGCGGACCACGTCGACCATGGCGTCGCAGACGCTGGAAAGGTGGCCGTAGTCCACGCCCGAGCCGATATGCATGTGGATGCCCATCAGCTTCAGGCCGTGGCGGCGCACGATGGCGATGGCCTGGGCCACGTCGTCGATCCAGATGCCGTGCTTGCTTTGCGGGCCGCCAGTGTTGGTCTTGTTGCTGTGGCCGTGGCCGAAGCCGGGATTGATGCGCAGCCAGACGCGGTGGCCGGGCGCCTGCTGGCCGACGCGTTCGAGCATGTCCAGCGAGCCGGCGTTGACCGGGATGCCGTGCCGGATCACGGCGGCCATGGTGGCGTGGTCGATCAGGTCGGCGGTGAACACGATGCCGGCCGGCTCGCCCTCGGGTCGGAAACCCGCGGCCAGGCTGCGCTCGATCTCGCCCAGCGACACGGCGTCGACCACCGCTCCCTCGGCGCGCATCAGCTTGAGGATATGGATGTTCGAGTTGGCCTTCTGCGCATAGCGGATCACGTCGAAGCGACGCAGCTGGGCGATGCGTTCGCGGATGACGGCGGCGTCATAGACCCAGAGCGGGGTGCCATGCTGCGCGGCGAGTTCGGTGAGTTGGCGCGGATCGAGAGCCATGGGGGAGAACCTTGTTGTGCGGTAGGGAAACTGGAGCGCCATGATGCCTGTGATGAGCTATCCAGTAAAATGCTTTGAATTTCCTGATCCATTCATTCTTGATATGGAATTGCCATGCTGACGCACCGGCACGTTGAAGTCTTCCGCGCCTTGATGATCGCCGGCAGCGTGACCCGCGCGGCCGAGCTGCTGCATACGTCGCAGCCCACCGTCAGTCGGGAACTGGCGCGCATGGAGCACAGCATAGGCTTCCCGCTGTTCGAGCGCATCCGGGGCCGCCTGCGGCCCACCATGCAGGCGCTGGCGCTGTATGACGAGGTCCGGCAGTCCTACGCGGGGCTGGAGCGGGTGGCCTCCGCCGCGGCGCGGCTGCGCGCCTATTCGGACGGCCAGCTGGCGGTGATCGCGCTGCCGGCCTTTTCCCATTCCGTGCTGCCAGGCGCGTTTCGCCGCTTCCATGCCGGACATCCCGGTGTCAGCCTGTCGGTGGAGACGCAGGAATCGCCCTTCCTGGAGGAGTGGCTGAGCGCGCAGCGCTACGACCTGGGGCTGACCGAGAGCGACGCCGAGCCGGCGGGCACGCGCTTGGAACTGCTGGTCGAGGTGGATGAGGTCTGCGCGCTGCCCGACGGCCATCCGCTGCTGGCGCGCGAGGCGATCGAGCTGCGCGATTTCGAGGGACAGGCCTTTGTCAGCCTGTCGGCCAGCGATCCCTACCGCTTGCAGATCGACGAGGCTTTCGCGGCCGAGGGCGTGGCGCCGCGCTCCATTGTCGAGACGCCGTCAGCCGTGTCGGTCTGCGCCTTCGTGCGCCAGGGGCTGGGCGTGGCCATCGTCAATCCGCTGACGGCGCTCGACTTCATCGGCAATGGCCTGCAAGTGCGGCCGCTGACGCGCTCGTTCCCGTTCAGGGTGAATGCGGTGTATCCCGAACACCGGCCGAAGAGCCCGCTGGTCGACGCCTTTGCCGCGGCGGTGCGCGAGCAGGCTCGCGAGATGGCGGGCAGGCTGGTGGCCGGGGCAGGGCGCGGCGGCCATCCGATCTGAAGCCACCATGAAAAAAGGATGCCCGTGGGCATCCTTTTTTATTTGCCGTATTCATGACGCCCCGGGGACCGGGGCGGCAGAATGGCTTAGGCCAGCGCCTTGATGGCGGCAGCCAGGCGGCTCTTGTGGCGAGCGGCCTTGTTCTTGTGGATGATGTTCTTGTCGGCCACGCGGTCGATCACGCTGGTGGCTTTCTGGAACACTTCACCGGCCGCAGCTTTGTCGCCGGCGGCGATGGATTGGCGAACGCGCTTGATGGCGGTGCGCAGCATCGAGCGCAGGCTGGAATTGTGCTTGTTGCGCTCAACGGATTGGCGAGCGCGCTTGCGGGCTTGGGCGGTGTTGGCCATTGTGTATCAGTAAGTTGAATTCGGCAAAGTCGGACATTGTAGCAAGTCCCAGGGGGATTGCAAGCTCAATGTGCCGTCAAGCCGATGACGCCCGATGGTCGGGCGGGAGCGCCAGGGCGGCGGTTCCGGTCGCGATCCCCGTGGAAAGTTCCGGGGATGTCCGGGTCGGCCGTGCCGCTTGTCGCGGCTGCCGGGAAATCCGGGTGGCGCCTGCTGAGGTAAAAAATGCGGGTAAAAATGCTGTGGCGAGTATACAACGAGACGGTCCCGCTGGACAGCACGTTGCAAGAAGGTGACGGTTCAGGTCGCGACGTTGATCGACACGTACCAGGGGGTGTAGCGGCGGATATGGATGGGCATGCTCTCCTGCAGCGAGCGCAGGGCGGCGTCGGTGTCGTCCAACGGGAAGTGTCCCGACACCGGCAGGCCGCCCGCAGCCATGGAGATGCGCAGCGAGCCGCTGCGGTAGGGGCGCAGCGCCGCGATCACCTCGGCCAGCGGTCGGCCGCGCACGTCGATCCAGCCAGCTTCCCAGGCGGCTTCGGCCATCAGTTCGGCGCGCGGCGTGTCCATGCGCAAGGCGTCGAAGCGCGCGCCGGTGCCGGCCCGCACGGTGCCATGGGCGCCGGACATGGTCTCGACCTCGACTTCGTGCTCGTGCACCACCACCACGGTGCGCTGGGCCTGTTGACGCACCATGTAACGGGTGCCGAGCGCGCGCACGGTGCCTTCGGCGGTCTGGACCAGGAAGGGGCGGCGCGCGTCGGGCGCCACGGACACGGTGACTGCGCCGTCCAGCAGGCGCACCTGGCGATAGGCGGGCGTGAAGTCCAGGTTCACCCGGCTGCGCGCGTCCAGCAACAGCTGGCTGCCGTCAGACAGCACATAGCGGCGGCGCTCGCCGGTGGCCGTGGCGGCATCGGCGGCGACGTTGTTGAGGGGGTAGAAGGCATTGCCGACGTAGCCGGCGCAGGCGCCCGCACCGACGAGCGCCACCGAGCCGGTCATGAAGCGGCGGCGCGACGGTGAAACGAGAGGCGGGGGCGGGGCGGCGGGCTGCGACGCAGGGGAGGCCGCGGCGTAGCCTATCGGATAGGCATCGCCGAGCCGGCCGAACGTCGACCCTTCCAGAGTGCCTATCAGCTGCTGCCAGGCGTTCTCATGGAGTGGGTCGGCCGCACGCCAGGCCAGGAAATCGTTATAGTCCTGCGGCGTCGCTCGGCCCGAGCGCAGCAGCAGCAACCAGTTGATGACCTGGTCCGCCACGGGTAGTCCTTGGGCGTACTTCACTTCATCTCCCACGCGTTTTCCCAGGTGGGGATCCTTTCATTGGCAATTTGTAAATAATAAAGGTTTTTTACCAAAGATTACGGCGGGCTTGTCAATTCTTGACGAATCGGACGAAAAAAAGCCGGCGGATAAGCCGGCTTTTTACGAGGATGTGGCAAAAACGCCTGGAATTAACGCGCGGAGCGCCGTCCGAAGTCTCGGGGACGGAACCCGAACAGGAACAACAATCCGAAATAGATCACGCCGCTGGCGGCCAGCACGCCGCCCAGCCAGGCCGCCCGCAGGCCGGCATGAGCCTGCAGCGCGATCCAGTCGATGCGGCCATCGGCATAGGCCAGCAGCCCCGCCAGCCCGGCCAGCGCCGGCAGCAGCCGCAGCGCGAACCGGGTCCAGCCGGGCGCGGGGCGGTAGACGCCGCGCCGCAGCAACCCGATGAGCAGGGCCAGCGCGTTCAGGCAGGCGCCCAGGCCGATGGCCAGGGCCAGGCCGGCGTGGGCCAGCAGCGGCACCAGCGCCAGGTTCAGCAACTGGGTCACGATCAGTACGCCGATGGCGATCTTGACCGGGGTGCGGATGTCCTGCCTGGCGTAGAAGCCCGGGGCCAGGATCTTCACGGCCAGCAGTCCGATAAGGCCGGCCGAGTAGGACATCACGGCCACGCGCGTCTGCGCCACGTCCTGCGCCGCGAACGCGCCGTAGTGAAACAGCGTGGCGACCAGCCCGTCCGACAGCAGGGCCATGCCCACCGCGGCGGGCAGGCCCAGCAGCAGCACCAGGCGCAGGCCCCAGTCGAGCAGCGCGCTGTAGCCGGCATGGTCGTCGCGCGCATTGGCGGCCGACAGGCTGGGCAGCAGCACCGTGCCCAACGCCACGCCCAGCAGGGCGGTGGGGAATTCCATCAGGCGGTCGGCGAAGGACAGCCAGGTTACGCTGCCGGGCGTCAGCCAGGTCGCGATATTGGTGTTGATCAGCAGCGAGATCTGGGCCACGGACACGCCCAGCGTGGCCGGCGCCATCTGCTTGAGGATGCGCTGCACGGTGGCGTCGGCCCAGGCCTCGCGCACGCGCAGCGAGAAGCGCGGCGTCAGGCCCAGTCGCGCCAGCGCCACCCATTGCACGGCCAGCTGCGCCACGCCGCCGGCCATGACGCCGATGGCCAGCCCGTATACCGGCACGTCCATGCGCGGCGCCAGCCACAGGCAGGCGGCGATCATGGACAGGTTCAGCAGCACCGGCGTGAAGGCCGGCACGGCGAAGCGCCGCCAGGTGTTCAGCACGCCGGACGCGAAGGCGATCAGCGACATGCACAGGATGTACGGAAACATCACCCGCGTCATCCAGACCGCGGCGCCGAACTCTGCATCTCGCGCCGCGCCGCGCAGCCCGCTGGCCATGGCCGACACCACCCAGGGCGCGGCGACGATGCCGACCAGCGTGACCAGCATCAGCGCCAGCGTCAGCAGCAGCGCCACGCGGTCCAGCAGCGTGCGTACCTCGTCGTCGGACCGGTTGTTGCGCGCCGCGCCCAGGATCGGCACGAAAGCCTGCGCGAAAGCCCCTTCCGCGAACAGCCGCCGCAGCAGGTTCGGAATGCGGAAAGCGACCCAGAACGCATCGGTAATGGGACCCGCGCCAAAGGCGCGCGCCACCAGGACGTCACGGGCCAGGCCGGAAATGCGGGACAGCAACGTGAAGCTGCTGACGGTGGCCGCGGAGCGGAACAAACTCACTTCAGTTATCCATAAATCCAGGGGTTGCCCGAAGCCCAGAACGGGCATTGCGCCAACCGGAGGCATCAGCCATTTGGTGCCGTTGCCTTGTAAACCCACACACACTACACACTGTCCAGCCACACGGGCGGCCAATCCACCCAAGGCGCTGACACCCTCCCCACAGCGCACACCCGCCCATCGCCCATCGGGGCCGCACGGAGCCGGCTTTGCCGGTCCGTCACGGCGCCCCCTTGAGGGGGAAGCGCGCAGCGCTGCGGGGGTGGGCCCACTACTTCGGCGGCATCCGGATCGCGCCGTCCAGGCGGATCGTTTCGCCGTTGAGCATGTCGTTCGTGATGATGCTGTGTACCAGCTTGGCGTAGTCCTCCGGACGGCCGAGACGGGCGGGGAAGGGGATGCTGGCGGCCAGCGAGTCCTGCACTTCCTGCGGCATGCCGAAGATCATGGGCGTGCCGAAGATGCCGGGGGCGATGGTCATGCAGCGGATGCCGGTCTTGGCCAGGTCGCGCGCGATGGGCAGGGTCATGCCGGCCACGCCCGCCTTGGACGCGGCATAGGCCGCCTGGCCGATCTGGCCGTCGAAGGCCGCGACGGACGCGGTGTTGATCATGACGCCGCGTTCGCCGGTGGGTTCGGGCGCATTGGCGCTCATGGCCTCGGCGGCCAGGCGCATCATGTTGAAGCTGCCGATCAGGTTGATGCTCACCACCTTCTGGAACAGGTCCAGCGGGTGGGCGCCGTTCTTGCCGACGATCTTGGCGGCGGGGGCGACGCCGGCGCAGTTCACCAGGCCGAACAGCGTGCCCAGCTCGCGCGCGGCGGCCACGGCGCGCTGGCCATCGGCTTCCTGGGTGACGTCGCAATGCACGTAGCGCTGGCCCAGTTCCTTGGCCAGGGCTTCGCCCGGCTCGTCCTGCAGGTCGGCGATCACCACCTTGGCGCCGTTGGCCACCAGCATGCGCACGGTGCCGGCGCCCAGGCCGGATGCGCCGCCGGTAACGATGAATACCTTGTTCGCGATTTCCATGTCTCTACCACTTGGTTCAAAAGAAAAAGAAAGCGGCGCTGCGGGCGCCGGATGCGAAAAGGCCTTCGGGCCGCGCCTTGACGACTTGCGTCAGGCCTGCGCCGAAGGCCTCATGGCCGAGCGGGCGCCGTTCAGCCCTTGACGGCGTCGAACAGGCGCGACTTGATTTCCTCGACCGCGCCCACGCCCGAGATCTTGCGGTACTTGGGCGCGTCGGCGGGGCTCTTGCTGGCCCAGTCCGAGTAGTAGTCGACCAGCGGACGGGTCTGCTGGCGATAGACGGACAGGCGGTGGCGCACGGTTTCCTCGCGGTCGTCGTCGCGCTGGATCAGGTCCTCGCCGGTGACGTCGTCCTTGCCTTCGACCTTGGGCGGGTTGAAGCGCACGTGGTAGCTGCGGCCGCTGGGCTGGTGCACGCGGCGTCCGCTCATGCGTTCGATGATGTCTTCCTCGGGAACCTCGATTTCCACCACATAGTCCAGCTTGACGCCGGCGTCCTTGAGGGCGTCGGCCTGCGGGATGGTGCGGGGGAAGCCGTCGAACAGGTAGCCGTTGGCGCAGTCGGGCTGCTTCAGGCGGTCCTGCACCAGGCCGATGATGATCTCGTCGGAAACCAGGCCGCCCGCATCCATGACCTTCTTGGCTTCAATGCCCAGCGGCGTGCCCGCCTTCACCGCGGCGCGCAGCATGTCGCCGGTGGAAATTTGCGGAATGCCGAAGTGCTGGGTGAGAAACGCGGCCTGGGTGCCTTTGCCGGCGCCGGGCGGTCCGAGCAAGATGAGACGCATGAGTGCTCCTGAGATGGGGATTATTTTTTGTGATCGGGGGATTATGCCGCAACGCAACAGCCTTTGCGGGGCGGTGCCATACGAAGTAACCCTTATATCAATGGCCTGCCGCGCCGCCTCGCTGCCTAGAGCTTGCCGTAGATCAAGCGCACGCGCTCCAGGTCGGCGGGCGTGTCCACGCCGGCGGCCGGGGGCGTGGACGCCCGGTGGACCACGATGGCGTGGCCGTGCTCCATGGCGCGCAGCTGCTCCAGCGACTCGAACCGTTCCAGCACGCCCTGGGGCAGCGTCGGAAAGCGGCGCAGGAATGACACGCGGTAGGCGTACAGGCCGATATGGTGCAGGGCGGGCAGGCCGTCGGCCAGCACGCGTTCGCCGCCGGCCAGCGCATCGCGCGCCCAGGGAATCGGCGCGCGCGAGAAATACAGGGCGCGATCCGACGCGGTGCAGACCAGCTTGACCACGTTCGGATTGAACAGGGCCTGGGCGTCGGCCAGCGGGCAGGCGCAGGTGGCGATGTCGGCGTCGGGGCTGGCTTGCAGCTTCGCGGCGACGGCGTCGATCAGTTCCGGCTCGATCAGCGGCTCGTCGCCCTGCACGTTGACCACGATGGCGTCGTCGGGCAGGCCCAGTTGCGCCACGGCCTCGGCCAGGCGGTCGGTGCCGGTGGGATGGTCGCCGCGCGTCATCAGCGCGCGCACGCCATGGGCCTGGGCCGCCTGCAGCACGCGGGCATCGTCGGTGGCGATGCAGACCTGCGCCGCGCCCGAGCGCGCGGCCCGTTCGGCCGTGCGCACCACCATGGGCTTGCCGGCGATGTCAGCCAGGGGTTTGTCGGGCAGGCGGGTGGAGGCGGTCCGCGCCGGGATCAGGGCGATGAAGCTCACGGCGGACGGGTCAGCTGGCGGGGGCGTCGTCGAGCGAGCGCGCCTCGCCCTCCAGCATGACGGGAATGCCGTCGCGCACCGGGAAGGCCAGCCGGTCGGCGCGGCAGACCAGCTCGGCGTGCTGCCGGTCATGTTCGAGGCGGCCCTTGCACAGGGGGCAGACGAGGATGTCGAGAAGGCGGGATTCCATGTCCGGGATTCTAAAACAGTTTGGCGGGCGGCAAGCCGGCGGGCGCGGCGAAAAGCCTGATGCCCGGCAGGTCGCAGCCAGGCGGATCGTCGCCGCCGGCATTGGGGCGAACCCCTTCAATTGTTAAGCAATGTCATATTTTGAAGTAGGTTCAGCCCTATTGCGGGACGGATCGTCGTTATCATCCGCCGCGATCACATGCAGAGGAAAGAGGCACGATGGATCTGAATATGCTCAAGCTGGGGCTGATGCTCATCATCCTGATCTGGTCGATCTACAGCGGCATCACCTACATGGCCCGGCGCAGCGACAACAAGGGCGCCCTGCGCGACTTGCGGCGGGACGGCCAGCCCGCGCGGCGCATGACGGACGAAGAGCAGGCCTTGGTGCAGCCCTTCCTGTTCGACCCGGCCAAGCCGAAGAAGCAGGCGCAGCTGATCAACGACGGCGTCTATCCGCTGCACGGCGCTTTCGTGCGCCACGGCATCGAGGCCAGCCAGGGCGGCAGCACCATGCACGACACGCTGGGCGATGTCGATGTGGTGCTGCCTTACGATGCGCGCAGCTATCTGGTCGAGAACAACCATGCCGAAGTGGTGCTCACCGAGAAATTCGCCATCGTGGTGGCCTTGAACGGCGAGTTCGACCTGGCTGGCGGGCGCGAGCGCGAGCTGCGCCGGCAGAAGCAGGACCAGCAGTGGAACAGCGGCCGGACGGGCGCCCTGCAGAACGTCGTCGACCTGGAGGTCGACCCGCCCGAGGCGGACGAGGCGCCGCCCACGGCCAAGCAGCTGGCTCAGGCCGAGCGCGAGCTGGACGACGCCACGCGGGTCGAGATCCTGGCGCAGCGCGACGAGACGCCGGCCGAAGTGGCCGCGCGTCAGGGGCGCGGTTTCGGCTTCTGGGTGTCGGTGCTGTGGGCCCTGGCCTTCCTGTGCCTGGGGCTGGCGGGCGGGGGCGGGGGCATGCCGTTCGCCGCCGGCGCGGGAGCGCTGGCCGCGCTGGCCTTGTGGCTGACCTGGCGCCGGCCCGCGCCGGCCGCGCCGCAGAAGGTGAACCGCGCGCGCGGCGAGTTGAACGCCATCGTGCTGAGCAATCCGTCCAATTCCCAGACCGTGTCCACCCAGCTGTTCCTGGGCGACAAGCTGCCCGTCAACCTGCCGGACCATTGGCGCGCCAATCTGCAACTGCCCGACGACGGACGCGTCGACATGGACCTGCGCGTGCAGGACTACGCGGTGCTGCGGCTGGGCGGCAATTATTCCGTGGATGAAGAGCAGCGCCTGTTCCCGCGCGTGTTCTGGGGCCGCCACATGACGCTGGCGCTGACCGGCCTGGCGGCGCTGGGCGCGCTGTGGGCCGTGGCGCCGAACCTGCCGGGCGACCTGGCGCTGACGCGCGCCTGGGTGCAAAGCGACGGTCCGCGCAGCTATGCCTCGGCCGAGGCGCTGGCGCAGGATCCGCCCGGATTCGGCCAGCCCGTGTCGCTGCGCGGCGCGGCCCGTTGCGAGCTGGTGCAGGGCACGAGCGAGCAGGCGGCGCGCGCCGATTGCGACCGGCTGCGCTGGGGCGGCGCGGCGCCGACGGTGCCGGAGCTGGAAATTGATCCGGCCATCATGGCGCTGCATACCGGCGAATTCCTGAGGACGCGCGCCAATCCCATGCTGGACATGCTGTTGCAGAGTCAGGTGGCGCAGCGCATGCGGACCAATCCCATGGCCGCCTACAACATGCGCGGCCTGTCGTTCTACCGCGTCTCGGGCCTGACCGATACCGTGCTGGCGGTGGAACGCGGCTGCGCCGTGGCCGGCCGCGATGCGGCGGACGCCTGCGGTGCGTTGAAAGCGGCGCTGGTCGAGCATCTGCTGTTCGCCGACGACGAGCCCAAGAACTGGGCCGAGCTGCTCAAGCTGGCGCAAGACGGCGCGTTCAAGCGCAAGGGCTTGAACGACGAGTCCGCCATCATCTCGCGCAATGCCGAGACGGTTCGCGCGCGGGCCCGCTCCAGCGCCTTTCCGGCCATCATGCAGGCCATGAACCGCGCGGCCGCGGCGGCGCAGGCCAGCCAGACCGGCGGCGTGGCGCTGCGCGTCTGGCCGGGGCCGCATGCGATGTTGCCCAGCATCATCGCCAAGAACGAGGAAGACCTGCTGTCGTCATGGAGCCGCCAGTCGCGCATCGTGGCCCAGGGCGAGCCGCTGCCATTCCGGGTGGATGGCCTGGTGTCTGGCGTGCGCCGCGACGCGTCGGGCCTGCTGGAGCTGAGCGTGGACTCGGAACGCAGCCTGGATGAGCCATGGTCGTCGCTGGCCTACACGGCCTGGCTGCTGCTGGCGGCGCTGCTGGTGCTGGTGCATCTGCCGCTGGCCGTGATCCGCCTGCGGCAGGCGGGCGCGCGCCGGCGGGCCTTGGACGAATACTCGGCGCGCCGCAGCGCGGCCAAGCCGGCGTTCTTCTGAGATGGAGAAGGGCCGACCTGCAACGAGCGTCGGTCCGCCCGACGCGCTGCGCTAGCGGCGGGCGGGAAGCTGGCGCAGCGCCTGCGCCAGCCATTCGAACAGCTGGGGATCCGAGTAGCGGGCTCGCACCGGCACTTCCCACAGGCGCGCATCATGCAGCGCCGCGCACTTGATGGCGTCCTTGGATGTGACCAGGATGCTCTCGGCATGCCAGTCCCGGAATGGGGACTGCGCGTAGTCATGGTGGTCAGGCAACGCCAGCGCGGGCTCGGGCGTGATGCCGGCGCCGCGCAGCGTCGCGAAGAAGCGCTGCGGATTGCCGATGCCGGCCGCGGCGGCCACGCCCGGCCTGCCGGCGAACGCCGCCAGCGGACGGGTCGCGCCGCCCTCGATCTGGCGCGCGTCGCCGGGTTCCAGCCACATCCGGGCCTGGCGCGGCCGCGCCGCCGGAGCGGCTTCCGGCGGGCCGGGCACGCCGACATTGGTCACCACCGCGTCCACTTCGCGCAGCCGGCTGGCCGGTTCACGCAGCGGGCCGGCCGGCAGCAGGCGGCCATTGCCGATCCCGCGCTCGTCCTGCACCACGATTTCCACGTCGCGCGCCAGCGCCAGGTGTTGCAGGCCGTCGTCCGAGACGATCACGTCCACGTCGGGATGCGCGCGCAGCAGCGCCTGGGCAGCCAGCGCGCGCTTGGGATGCACCGAGACCGGCGCGCCGCTGACGCGCGCGATCAGGGCGGGCTCGTCGCCGAATGCCGACGCAGCCAGCGCCGCGCCCTGTCCGACGCGCGGCTCGGGGCCGATCTTCGCGCCGTAGCCTCGGCTGACCACGCCCGGATTGAAGCCGCGCGCGCGCAGTCCCTCGACGGTGGCGATCACCATGGGCGTCTTGCCCGTGCCGCCTACATAGACGTTGCCGATCACCACCACCGGCACCGGTGCGCGGTAAGCCGGCAGGCGTCCGTCGCGGTATCGGGCGCGCTTTCGCGCGACCGCCCAGGCGGTCAGCGCCGACAGCGGCAGCAGCAGGGTCGAGAGCCAGCCGCCGTGCTGCCACTGGCGCGCGAGCAGCGTGGCGGAGGATCCAGGGGCGCTCACCGGGCGGTCTGGGCGGCGAAATTGACGCGGCCGATGCCCGCCAGCCGGGCGGCTTCCATGACGTTGATCACGGACTGGTGCGTGGCCTGCGCGTCGGCGTTGATGACAACCAGCGGCTCGGTCTTGCCGGCCGCGGCCTGGCGCAGCGCGTCGGCGATCTCGGGCGGCGTGGACACGTCGATCAGGGTGCCGTTGAGCGCGTAGCGCCCGTCCTGGCTGATGGCGACTTCCAGCGCGGGCGGCGTGTCCTGCTCGGCCGAAGCCTGGGGCAGAGTGACCTTGAGCTGGGTGAAGCGCGCGAAGGACGTGGAGGCGGCCAGGAAGATCAGGATGACCAGCAGCACGTCGATGAGCGGGATCAGATTGATGTCCAGCTCATCGCGCTCGCCGCGGGAACCGCGGAAATTCATGGACGCGCCTCGTGGCGGCCGGGCGGATGGGCGTGGCCGGGCGCGACCGCGCGCGCCAGGCGGGCGGCGGCCTGCTCCATGGCGCTGAGGTAGCCGTCGACGCGGCCGCGCAGGTAGCGGTGCGCGATCATGGCTGGAATGGCGATCAGGATGCCGAAGCCCGTGTTGTACAGGGCGATGGAGATGCCCCGGGCCAGCTGGGCCGGGTCGCCGCCGCCGGGCGTGTAGGAACCGAAGATCTCGATCATGCCCACCACGGTGCCGAACAGGCCCATCAAGGGCGCCACCATGGCGATGGTGCCGATGGCGGCGATGTAGCGGCTGAGGTCATGGGCGACGGCGCGGCCGGTGTCCTCGACCGCGCTGCGCAGTTCCTCGCGCGGCAGGTGGCGGTGGCGGATGACGTCGACCAATACGCGGCCCAGCGGGGAGTTGCGTTCCAGCTTGCCGAGGGACTCGGGCGTGTCCTGGTGGTTGCGCAGCATGTCGGCGACCTGTTCGGCCAGGCCGCGCGGCATGACCAGCCCGCGGCGCAGGGACAGCAGGCGCTCGAATATCAGGGCCAGACCCAGCACGGATGTCGCCAGCAGGGGCCAGATCGGCCAGCCGGCCTCGCGCAGTATGGTTAGCAAAGCGGTGAACTCCAGGGCGTGCCAGGGCGCGTGTCCACGCGCATCGGCATCGGATGCAAGCCGGAACTGTAACGGCGCGGCGGGGATGTGGCAAGGCCGCCCGGCGGGCAAAACTATCCACAGAATCTGTGGATAATTCTGTGCAGAAGTTGCCAGGAATGCTTATGGGCGCTGGGCTTACAGTCCTTTGCTTCAATTTCGCGCAGTGTTGTTTTCATGTAAATCTTATATAAATCAAAGACTTGCTATGAAAATGCTGGCTCTGGGGCCGATGGGCGCACAAGGCCCTGAACAAGGTATGATTGCGGCCCGCCCCGTATGCCCTGTGGACAGGTATGCACCGGAAAGCCTTATGACAATTGAGTTCTCGGTCACAAACAACGTATTCGCGCGGGATATCCTGACGGTTGCCCAGCTGAACCAAGCCGTGGGGCAGTTGTTGGAGCGCAGCATCCCGGCAATATGGGTGCGCGGAGAGATTTCCAACTTCACGCAGGCGGCTTCCGGGCATTGGTACTTCACGATCAAGGACAGCCGCGCCGCCGTGCGGGCGGTCATGTTCCGCAGCCGCGCCAGCGCGGTGGGGTTCGTCCCTCGGGCCGGCGACCAGGTCGAGATCCGGGCGCGCGTGTCGCTGTACGAACCGCGCGGCGACTACCAGTTGCAGGTCGACGCCATGCGGCGGGCCGGGCTGGGCAACCTGTACGAAGCCTTTCTGCGGCTCAAGGAGCAACTGGCGTCCGAGGGGCTGTTCGACCCGGCGCGCAAGCGCGAGCTGGCGCCGCTGCCCCGGGCGATCGGCGTGATCACCTCGCTGCACGCGGCCGCGCTGCGCGATGTGCTGTCGGCGCTGGCCCGGCGCGCGCCGCAAGTTCCCGTCATCATCTATCCGGCCCCGGTGCAGGGCGCCGACGCGGCCGGCCGGCTGGCCGCGCAAGTGCGGCTGGCCAATCAGCGCGCCGAAGTGGATACCCTGCTGCTGGTGCGCGGCGGCGGCAGCATTGAAGATCTCTGGAGCTTCAATGACGAGGCGCTGGCGCGCGAGGTCGCGGCCAGCGCCATTCCGGTGGTCAGCGGCGTGGGCCATGAAACCGACTTCACCATCGTGGACTTCGTGGCCGACCTGCGCGCGCCCACCCCGACCGCGGCGGCGGAACTGGCCTGCACTCCGCGCGGCGAGCTGCTGGGCCGCGTCATGGACGCGGCGCGCACGCTGGCGCGCGGCCAGCAGCGGCGGCTGGAGCGGGCCGCCCAGCGCCTCGACCGCGCCGCCGGCCAGCTGGTGTCGCCGGCGCAGCGCCTGGAACATCAGCGCGAGCGCCTGAACAGCCTGGGCTTCCGGCTGGCGTCCGCCTGGTCCGCGCCGCAAGGCGCGCGCAGCGCGCGCGTCGCCTTGCTCGCGCAACGCCTGGAACATCGCAAGCCCGACACGCGCCGCGCGGCCGAACGCGTGGCGAACGCCGCGCGGCAACTGGGCCAGGCCCATGCGCGGCTGCGGCTGCAGGCGCGCAACCGGCTGGCCGCCGCCGGCGCGCAGCTGCGCGCGCTGGATCCAGGCAATACGCTGGCGCGGGGATATGCGATTGCCCGCGACGCGCAGGGACGCATCCTGCGCGATGCCGCCAGCCTGCAGCCCGGACAGGCGCTGGAGTTGCGTTTCGCGCGCGGCGGCGCGCAGGCCGAAGTCACCGAGGTTCGGCCGGAATCCGACGCGTCCTGAACAGGATGCCTGGTCCGGGCCGCAAGCGCCCGGTTCGACAGTCTCTTGCAAGGCAAACCATGCTGCGAAAAGCGATTGCTTGGCCCTTCGCCGGCCTGCTGGCCGTTGGAACGATAGGAACCCCGGCCTGGGCCGCTTCGGACGCCGCCGCGCTGGGCGTTCCTTTCGAGGTGCCCCTGGCGGACAGCGCGGTGCCGGTGCCCGCGCCACCTCCGCCCGTGGCGCGGAAGGAGCCGGCCCGGGACTGCGATTGCCAGTCGCCGTACCGCGACTATCCCAAGGCGGAAACACCCGAGGTCCGGGCCTTGTTCGAGGCCGCGCGGGCCAACGACGAGGCCGCATTCACGGCCGCCCTGGCCCGCGTCCCGCATCCCGGCGACTACGCCGACGACGGGCGGCCGTTGCTGCATGTGCTGCTGATGCCGCCGCGCGGCCTGCGGTCCAAGCATGTCTATTGGGACATGCCTAAGGACGAAGCCGCGCGCCTGCGCGATGAGCACCGCGCCGCGCTGCCGGCGCGCACGCGCATGCTGGCGGCGCTGCTGGCCACCAAGCCGGCGCTCAACGATGCCACGTACCAGTCGCGCCGCACGGCGCTGCAACTGGCGCTGCTCTATGGCTCGCCGCAGATCGTGGACATGCTGCTGGCGGCCGGCGCCGATCCGAACCAGGCCGGCGACGAAGGACGCAAGCCGCTGGAGTTCCTGCTTGATCGCGATTTCGAGTTCGCGGTCCGCATGACCTATCTGCCGCGTCTGGTGGATCGCCCGGACATGGCCCGCATGGTGCAGGCGCTGCTGAAGGCGGGCGCGCAGCGGCCCTTCCAGGGGCTGGACGACGCCAAGCCGGGCGGCGCGAGCGCGCTGACCGACGCCGCCGGCGAACCCAGGCGCATGGCGGATTTCCTGAGCTGGAATCCGCTGGTCGAACTGACCGAGGGCGGCGACGTGCTGCGGGCCTTCGCCGCCACCGGCACGCGCCCGGCCTTCGACAACGAATTGAGTCCGCTGGCGCTGGCGGCCTACACCGGCAACGCCGGCGCCGTGCCGGCGCTGATGGAGCTGGTTCCCAGGACCGTGCCGGCGACCGGCTATGGCGAGAAAGGCGTGCGCGATGTGTGGCTGGATGCCGCGCAGGCGGCGGTGATTGGCGGTCATCCAGAGATCGCCGTGCAATTGCTGCAGGCGGGCATGCCCTACGCGCAACGCGGTCCTCTCACCGGGTCGTCCAATCCCCTGTTCCTGCGCGTAGAGGGCGGCGACCGTCCGATCATGAATCTGGCCGCGCAGCGCGGCGACACGGTCACCCTGCGCCGGTTGGTGGAGCTGGGCGCGCCGGTCGAGGGCGACGCCGGCGAGCGCCATGGCAATACGCCGCTGGCCGAGGCGGTGGCGCGGCGGCGGCCGGAAGCGGCCAGGATCCTGCTGGCGGCCGGGGCCGATCCGGCCCTGCAACGGGACAACTACGACAGCCGTTCGGCGCTGGAGCAGGCGGTGACGGCCGGCGATACCGCGCTGTTGCGCGAGTTGCTGAAAGCGGCGCGGCCGGACACCTTGCAGGCCCTGATGCGTCATCCGACCCGCTCGCCGGTGCTGCTGGCCCTGAAGCAGCCGGGAGCCGACGGGCTGGCCATGCTGCGGCTGTGGGTGGACGCCGGCTTCGACCTGAAGACGCTGGACGCGGATGCCATCCGCCAGGCTGTGAGCAGCAGGAACGAGGCGCTGGCCATCTATCTGATCGACGCGGGCGTGCCCGTCAATCCGCGACCGCCGGCGGCGGCCGGTGGCGACGGCGCGTCGCAGGACCATGCCGACGAGCCGCCGCTGCTGGCCGCCGCGATACTGCGCCAGGACGCCATCGTCGACCGCCTGCTGGCCAAGGGCGCAGACCCGGCCGGCCTGGCCTCGGACGGGCAGAGCGCGCTGTACTGGCTGATCGCGCAAGGCAATCAGGCCGGGCTGGACCGTCTGCTGCGCGGCGGCGCGCGCCTGGACGATCCGCGCCTGCCCCGGGCGCCGGCGCCTTACGCCCTGATCAACGCCGCCGCCGGCTCCGGCGACATTGCGCTGGCGCGCCGCGTCGCGCAGGCCACGGGGCAGGGGCTGGACCGCGCCTGCCTGCCCGACGGCGGCGAATTCCGTCTGCTCGACGGGCCCGGTTATTTCGCCGGCCTGCAGCAACTGGGCTTCAACGGTGGCTCCGCCGACTGCGGCGCGCCGTTGGGACGGCGCGTGCTGGCGGCCCTGTTGCAGGGCCGCGAGCTGATCGTGGCGCGGCGCGACACGGCCGTGGACGTGCTGCGGCGGCTCAAGGCTGGCGGCACCGACCTGCAGGCGCCGCAGGAAGATGGCGAAACGCCGTTGAACGCCGCCATCCGACTCGGCCGCAAGGATCTGGCCGACGCGCTGCTGGCGGCGGGCGCCGATCCCGATGCGCCCGATCTCCAGGGCCGCAGCCCGGCCTGGACCGCGCTGGAGACCGGGCAGCCCGAGATGCTGGCCCTGCTGGCCACGCACAAGGCGCGCTTCACGCAAGTCGCCGCGCCGCCGGGCCAGGACTTCGCGCAGATCCTGCTGTGCCAGGCCGCGCCCGCGTTCAACGAAGCGCTGGCCGCGCAAGGCGTGTCGCTGCAGCCGGCATGTCCGGCGCAGGCTGCGGCGCCGCACGGCCGCGGCGTGAGCAAGGCGGTCAGCAAGTCGGCCGCCCCGCAGCGGCTGCCGGGCCATTACTACCTGCAAGGCGTGCGCGAGGTCGGTAGCGAACTGGTGCTGTCCGAGGACGGCAGCTTTGACTACCTGATGAGCTACGGCGCGGTGGACATCAGCGCCAGCGGCGCCTGGCGCAGTGACGGCAAGCAGGTCTACCTGGACACGCCGCCGCTGCAGCCGTTCTCGGCGCTGGCGGGCGTGCGCGCCGGCGGCGAGCCGGCCCGGCCGGAAAATCTGACCGTGCGCGTGTACTACCAGGGCAGGCTGGTCAGGGCGGATGTGGCCATGTCCTCGGCCAGCGACGACTATGCTGGCGCGCCGCGCGAGTCCGAAGGCGAGGACGGCGTCAGCGCGCCTATTGCCTCCGCTGGCGAGCTGCGCGCGCTGGCCGTGTTCGTGCCGCTGCCCTCGGGCGCGCGCTGGCATTTCGTCGACGTGTCGAAGCTGGATCCGGCTGCGCGGGCCATCCGCATCGACCTGGCCTTGCCGCAAGCCGCGTCGGCCTCGCCGCTGCATATTTCAATGACGTTGCGCGAAGATGGCTCGCTGGTGGAAACGCGCGGGGGCAGGGTGTTGCGTTACGCGAAAGAGTAACGTTCGCATTTGCGCGCCGCGACCCGCGCCGGCGCGCATTTGCTCATGCCCGCTTAACCCGCGCCAGCTCGGGGTTAAGCCGGTATCCTCATTGTCTTGCCGATACAATGGACCGGCTTGATCGTGCTCTCAACAGAAGGAACCATCACATGGCACACACTCTTCCCCCCCTGCCTTACGAACTGGACGCCCTGGCTCCGCACATCTCCAAGGAGACGCTGGAGTTCCACTACGGCAAGCATCATCAGACCTACGTCACCAACCTGAACAACCTGATCCCCGGCACGGAATTCGAAAACCTGTCGCTGGAAGAGATCGTGAAGAAGTCCTCGGGCGGCATCTTCAACAACGCGGCTCAGATCTGGAACCACACGTTCTACTGGAACAGCCTGGCTCCCAAGGCCGGCGGCGCGCCGAGCGGCAAGCTGGCTGACGCCATCAACGCCAAGTGGGGCAGCTTCGACGCCTTCAAGGAAGCCTTCAACAAGTCGGCCGCCGGAAACTTCGGCTCGGGCTGGACCTGGCTGGTCAAGAAGGCCGACGGCTCGGTGGACATCGTCAACACCAGCAACGCCGCCACCCCGCTGACCACGGCCGACAAGCCGCTGCTCACCTGTGATGTGTGGGAACACGCCTACTACATCGACTACCGCAACGCCCGTCCCAAGTACCTGGAAAACTTCTGGGCGCTGGTGAACTGGGACTTTGCCGCGAAGAACTTCGCCTGATCCCGCTTTATCCGCCGGACGCCCGCGCTGCCTTGCGGCGCGCGCGCCACGCCGGACCCGGACCCCTCGGCCTTGCCGAGGGGTTTTGTTTTTTCGCGGGAGGCGCGAAAGAACTTTATTGAAGGTTTTGTATCAATGGAACTCATTGATAACGTGAGGTTTTTTCAATCGCCCTGTCGATTGTCGAGTTCATTGCATCGAATTACCTGAGAAACAGCCTTTTCTTTAGGGTTTCCCCTAAAAATGCCGAGCGCTATTGTTGGCGCCAGTCCATGACTGAACCTCGGAGCCGGGGACTGCGGCGTAGCCGCCATAACACCGGGGTAGATCACGGGAAGGGAAGCATGTTGCGGTTATTTTCTGGTCTGCGTATCGGCGCCCGCCTGTCGGGCGCATTTTTAATTGTGGCGGTGATAGGCGGCGTGATCGGCGCCTTCGGCGTCTGGGGACTCGCCAGCATCAACGAAATGAACGACCGGCTCTATGACACCGAGCTGCGCGGCGTTTCGGATATCAAGGAAGCGAACATCAACCTGATCTACGCCGGACGCGCGCGCACCGGGTATCTGGCCGCGACCAGCGAGCAGGAGCGCAAGGCGCTGCGCAAGCAGTTTGACGATGCCGTGCAGACCATGGACAAGCTGCGCGACCGCGCCGGCCAGACCTTCCAGACCGACGAAGGCAAGCGCCTGCTGGCGCAGTTCATCGAGATCGAGAACACCTGGAAGCGCGAGGCCCAGGACTTCTTCAGCGCGGCCCAGTCGCAGGCGCTGACCCAGACCGATGCGGCCGTCAAGGAAATAGAGAAGCGCGTGGTGGTCTCGTCGCAGAAGCTGGACGACCTGATGACGGACCTGGCCGTGAGCAAGGAAAAGGCCGCCGCCGTGTCGGTGCAGGCCGGCACCGACCTGTACGAACGCATGCGCGCGCTGATGATCACGCTGGCGGTGCTGGGCGTGGCCATCGGCATGTTGCTGGGCTGGCTGGTCACGCGCGGTATCGTGCGGCCGTTGCAACAGGCGGTGAACGCCGCGCGCCAGGTCGCCGAGGGCGATCTGACCACCGACATCAAGGTGGCCACGCGCGACGAAACGGGCGACCTGATGGGCGCGCTCAAGGAAATGAACGAAAGCCTGGCTCGCATCGTGCGCGACGTGCGCGACGGCTGTGAGAGCATCGCCTCGGCGTCCTCGCAGATCGCGCAGGGCAACTCCGACCTGTCCCAGCGCACCGAGGAGCAGGCTTCCTCACTGGAAGAGACGGCCGCGTCGATGGAAGAACTGACCAGCACCGTGCAACAGAACGCCAACAACGCCAGCCAGGCCGACCGCCTGGTCGAGCAGGCCTCGGCCGTGGCGTTGCGCGGCGGCGAAGTGGTGGACGGCGTGGTGCAGACCATGAGCGCGATCTCCGACAGCTCGCGCCGCATCGCCGACATCACGGGCGTGATCGACGGCATTGCTTTCCAGACCAATATCCTGGCGCTCAACGCGGCGGTGGAAGCCGCCCGCGCCGGCGAACAGGGTCGTGGTTTTGCCGTGGTGGCGGGCGAAGTGCGCACGCTGGCGCAGCGCTCGGCGGTCGCGGCCAAGGAAATCAAGGCCCTGATCGACGAATCGGTCCAGCGCGTCGAAGGCGGCACCCGCCAGGTCGACGAGGCGGGCAGCACCATGCGCGAAGTGGTGGACAGCGTGCGCCAGGTCGCCACGCTGGTGCGCGAGATCTCCAGCGCGTCGGCCGAGCAGTCCTCGGGCATCGGCCAGGTCAACCAGGCCGTGGCGCAGATGGACACCGTGACGCAGCAGAACGCCGCGTTGGTGGAAGAGGCCGCCGCGGCCGCCGCCAGCATGCAGGAACAGGCCGGCCGCCTGGCGCAGGAAGTGCGCCGCTTCAAGGTGGAAGCGGGCGATGCCGGTGGTTCGGCGCGCGAGGCGCAGGCGCGCCTGGTCCAGGCCAGGCCCGTGGTGGCCCGCGCGGTGCCTGCGGCGTCCGCCGCGCGCAAGCCGCAGGCCCAGCCCGCGCTGGCGCATGCCGGCGAGGACGACTGGTCCACGTTCTAAGCGGTCAGGCCCGCCGTCCGCCGGCGGGCCTGTGGGCTGGCGGTCAGCTTGCGATGGTAAGGTGATCGCCATGAACCCATCCCATCCCTTGCGCCGCGCCTATGCGGGCGCGCGCCATCTGGCGCGCCGCAAGCTACGCCAGATCAACCGGCTGTCGCGCAAGAGCGTGCAGATGGGCCTGTTGCTGGGCGGCGCCGCGCTGGTCGCCCTGGTATCGCTGGGTTTCGCCTGGCTGGCCGACAAGGCGCTGGAATGGAACCGCGCCTGGGTCGGGCACAGCGGCTGGCTGGCGCTGCTGATCCTGCCGCCGGCGCTGGCCGCGCTGCGCTGGCTCACCTTGCGCTTCGCGCCCAACGCCGCGGGCAGTGGCATCCCCCAAGTCATCGGCGCCTTGTCGCTGCCGCCCGGTCCGGGGCAGACCAGCCTGGTCTCGCTGGTTCAGGCGTTGTGGAAAGTGCCGCTGGCCTTTTTGGGCATGCTGGCTGGCGCCTCCATCGGCCGCGAAGGCCCGTCGGTGCAGGTGGGCGCGGCCGTGATGCTGGCCTGGGGCGATTTCTGGAAGCGCCGTGGCCTGCGACTGCGCGGTTTCCACGCCAATGAACTGATCGCGGCCGGCGCGGCCGGCGGGTTGGCCGCGGCCTTCAACGCGCCACTGGCCGGCGTGATCTTCGCCATCGAGGAGCTGGGCCGGGGCACGGTGCTGCGCTGGCAGCGGCTGGTGCTGATCGGCGTGCTGGCGGCCGGCTTCCTGGTGGTGGCGGTGGCCGGCAACAACCCGTACTTCGGCGTGTTCGCCGGCGCGCCGCTGAACCAGGGCATGCTGATGTGGGTGCTGGTCTGCGGCGCGCTCAACGGCGCGCTGGGCGGCATCTTCGCCCGCCTGCTGGGCAAGGGCGCGGCGGGCGCCGCGCCGCGCAGGTGGCGCGCCTGGATCCGGGCGCATCCCGTCTGGACCGCGTTCATCATGGGCCTGGCGCTGGCCCTGATCGGCCTGTGCACGGCCGGCAGCGTGTATGGCACGGGCTATGGCTCGGCGGCCGGCCTGTTGTCGGGGAACGACGGCGTGCCCGCCGGCTTCGGGCTGGCCAAGCTGGCGGCCACCGTGGCGTCCTACTGGGCCGGCATACCCGGCGGCATTTTCACGCCGGCGCTGACCACCGGCGCCGGCATCGGCCATCACATCTGGCAATTGGCCGGCGATGGCGTCGACCAGCGCGTGCTGGTGCTGCTGTCGATGGCGGCGTTCCTGGCGGCCGCCACGCAGGCGCCGCTGACCGCCAGCGTGGTGGTGATGGAAATGACGGGCAGCCAGCCCATGCTGTTCTGGCTGCTGGTGGGGGCGTTGCTGGCCTCGGGCGTGTCGCGTCAGTTCTGCCCGCAGCCGTTCTATCACCTGGCCGCCGGCCGCTTCCGACGCCAGGCGCTGGTCGAGGCGGGACGCGCGGCCAAGCCCGCCGCCTCGCCCGTGAGCGGATCCTGAGCGCGGTACGCTGACTGAACATCAGCCGGACACCGTCCGCGAGGCGGACACACCTTGCAGGCACCAAATTGGCGCGAAATGGGCTGCGTTAAGATCCTGCGATCCGATCGGAAGATCCCGTTTTCCTTACTCTTTCAGAGCGACTCATGACCGTGCATGCCTATATCTGCGATGCGATCCGCACTCCCTTCGGCCGCTACGGCGGCGCCTTGGCGTCCGTGCGGCCGGATGATCTTGCCGCCGTGGCCATCAAGGCCTTGGTAGCCCGCAATCCCGGCGTGCGTTGGGAAGAGTTGGACGATGCGATCCTGGGCTGCGCCAACCAGGCCGGTGAAGACAACCGCAACGTCGCCCGCATGGCCACGCTGCTGGCCGGGCTGCCCATCGAGGTGCCGGGCGCGACGGTCAACCGTCTGTGCGGTTCGGGCCTGGACGCCATCGGCGGCGCCGCGCGCGCCATCCGCGCCGGCGAAGCCGGCCTGATGCTGGCGGGCGGCGTGGAAAGCATGAGCCGCGCGCCCTTCGTCATGGGCAAGGCCGACAGCGCCTACTCGCGCAGCGCCGCGATCTACGACACCACCATCGGCTGGCGTTTCATCAACAAGCTGATGAAGGCCCAGTACGGCGTGGACTCCATGCCGGAGACCGCCGAGAACGTGGCCGACGACTTCAAGATCAGCCGCGAAGACCAGGATCTGTTCGCGCTGGCCAGCCAGCAAAAGACCGCCCGCGCGCAGAAGGAAGGCTACTTCGACGCCGAAATCGTGCCCGTGTCGATCGCGCAGAAGAAAGGCGATCCCATCATCGTCTCCAAGGACGAGCATCCGCGTGAAACCACGCTGGAAGCGCTGGCCAAGCTCAAGGGCGTGGTCCGCGAAGGCGGCAGCGTGACGGCCGGCAACGCCTCGGGCGTGAACGACGGCGCCGCGGCGCTGCTGCTGGCCGACGAAAAGGCTGCTGCCCGCCACGGCCTGACGCCGCGCGCGCGCGTGGTCGGCATGGCCACCGCCGGCGTCGCGCCGCGCATCATGGGCATCGGCCCGGCGCCCGCGACGCGCAAGGTGCTGGCCCAGACCGGCCTGACGCTGGAACAGATGGACGTGATCGAGCTGAACGAGGCCTTCGCCGCGCAAGGCCTGGCCGTGCTGCGCCAACTGGGCATCGCCGACAACGATCCGCGCGTGAACCCGAACGGCGGCGCCATCGCCCTGGGCCACCCGCTGGGCGCCAGCGGCGCCCGCCTGGCCACCACCGCCATCAACCAGCTGCACCGCACCGGCGGCCGCTACGCGCTGTGCACCATGTGCATCGGCGTCGGCCAGGGCATCGCGCTGATCATCGAACGCGTCTGACCAGGCAACGCGCTCGCCAACCAGCGAGCGCGCAAGCAAAAAGGGAGCCGAAAGGCTCCCTTTTTACGGCATAGCATATGTCCATGCGCCATGCTTCAGCGATCCAGCAAGCTTCCCATCACGCCAACGCAGCCACCGCCATCCGGGCCGCGCGGAGCCGGCTTTGCCGGTCCGCAGCGGCGCCCTTGAGGGAGAAGCGCGTAGCGCTTCACGGGTGGGCCTGCCCTCCGGTCCGCAGCGGCGCCCCTGGGGGAAGCGCGCAGCGCTCGGGGGGGGCTCCCTACGGCAATCCGTCGATCTTGCGGCCGGCCTGGATGCCGTGCTGCTCGTACCAGCCCTGCGCCATTTCCAGCGCATAGCGCACCGGCTTCTTCGAGCAGTGCGGGTCTTCGGTCTGCGGCGCCATGTCTTCGATATTGACGATCGTGCCATCATCGGTGATGAAGGCGATCGACAGCGGCAGGAGCGTATTGCGCATCCAGAAGCACTGCACGTCGGGGTTCTCGAACACGAACAGCATGCCGTCGTTGCCGGGCAGTTCGCGACGGAACATCAGGCCGCTGCGACGGCTCTCTTCCGTGTTGGCGACTTCTGCGCGGATAATGTGGATGCCGGCGGACAGCTGCGTGCGCGGCAGTTCCGGTTGCGGGCCGGTCTGCGCGCCGGCCAGCGCCGGCAGGGCGAGCAGGGCGGCGGCCAGTGCCGAACGTCCTGCCTCAAACAGCGTACGGCTTACAGGATTCGATACGGCGGTCTTCAGCATATGCGGGAACGGAAATAAGAAAATAACAAGGCGGGGCCCGAAAGCCCCGCCTGGGATAATGGCGCAACCCGGAGGTTGGGCTATATAGGGTAACTCAGGCAGCAGTGATATTGAGCGCTTGCTTGCCTTTGGGCCCTTGGATAATCTCAAAGGCGACTTTCTGACCTTCCTTCAGGGTTTTGAAACCATTCATCTGGATGGACGAAAAGTGGGCGAACAGATCTTCTCCGCCGTCATCGGGCGTAATGAAGCCAAACCCTTTCGCATCGTTGAACCATTTGACGGTGCCCGTCGATTTGGGATTGTCCCCTTGGACGGCGGTTGCGGTCGTATCAGACATGCGGACTGCCTCATTGAATCGTATGTTTGACAGAAGGGCATCGCGGCCGAAACCCCTTACCCCCTCCGGCCTCCTGGCAGCTTTTCAGCGAGCTGAAAACCCCAGAATGCGTGGATAATGCGCCGCTTTTCTTCGGTGAGTCAAGTATGGAAACTACGCATTTCTACGTGTAATTTTGAGTAAGTTGCATGCAAACCGTCCCCAGTTTAAATAGAATACCCGCGCTATGAGTTCTACCTTGGATACCCAGCACGATCTGGCCGTCGAGAAGGCGCCGGCACGCGCCGCGCCGCCGCCGATGTACCAGGTGCTGCTGCTAAATGACGACTACACGCCGATGGAGTTCGTCGTGAAGGTGCTGCAGAAGTTCTTCAACAAGAACCATGAAGACGCGACGCGGATCATGCTGCAGGTCCATCACGAAGGGCGCGGCGTCTGCGGCGTCTACCCGCGCGATGTCGCGGCGACGCGGATCGCCCAGGTGGCTCAGTACGCCCGGGCGCGCCAGCATCCGCTGCAATGCGTGATGGAGCCCGTCTAGGCAGCAAGGAACCAAGCCGCCGCCAGTGATGGCGGCGCCGCGTTTTCCGGTCAATGAAAACGCGGGCCGCGCAATGAGAGGCGCGCGGCGTCATGCAGGTCGGCAGCTCCGCCGCAAAGGAGCGTTGCAGTCGAGCAAACGGGGAGGTTTGCCGTGAGTGGAAAGAACAGTAAGTCCTGGCTGGCGATCGCCGGCGCAATAGTCGTGGCCGGCGCCGTCGGCGTGGGCTGGTGGGTGGGGCAGGGGCGCACGCCGTCCGATGCGGGTCCGCCCGCCGCGTCCACGCCCGCCGCGACGTCCTCGCCGGCTGGCAGCTCCCCCTCGCCGCAGCCGGCATCCGGCGACGCCAAGCCCGCGCTGGCGGCGACCGCGACGGTCGGCAAGGCCGATCCCTTCGCCGCGTTGAACTGCCAGTCGCGCCAGTTCCGCGACAGCCTGGCGCTGGCGGTGACCTTCACCCAGCCGGTCGACGCCAAGGCCGAGCTTGAAGGCTTCCTGCAGGTCACGGACACCGGCTCGAGCTCGGGCAAGGCCGACCAGGACAATGAGTCGGCGGCCAGCGCCGGCGACAAACCCATGTCGGTCAAGAGCGGCGACGCCGCGCCCAAGGGCAAGATCGTCAAGGGCAGCTGGGTCGTGGGCGACAACCCGCGCATGATCTATTTCCCCTATGTGCAGCCGCAGCGCTCGTACTCCATCGCCCTGCGCGCCGGTCTGCCCGGCATCGAGAAGGCCACGCTGGTCTCCTCGTCGCATTGCGAGGTGAGCACGGAAGCCATGCCGCCGTCGTTCTACTTCGCCAGCCGCGGCGTGGTGCTGCCCGCCGGCCAGAACGGCGGTCTGCCCGTGGCCACGGTCAACGTGCCCGAGGTCGATGTGCAGTTCCTGCGCGTCGAGCCGGACCGCGTGCCCGAACTGTTCGATTCCGTGCTGGGCCTGGGCCGCAGCGCCTCGTCCTCCGACGATGACGGCGTCGACTACGACGGCGAAGACGGCTGGCGCTATTCCGACAACCGCAGCCTGAAGGGCTCGGTCAGCAACTGGGACCTGGACCGCCTGAACACGCTGACGACCAGCGTCTATCAGGGCCGCTTCGTCACCGACGACAAGCCGAACCGCCGCCACGTCACCTTCCTGCCGGTCGAAGGCATCAAGGAACTGCAGGAGCCCGGCATCTACATCGCGGTGATGAGCCAGCCCGGCCGCTTCCGCTATGAATACCAGGTCAGCTATTTCTACGTCAGTGACATCGGCCTGCACGCCCGCCGCTACAGCGACCGCATCGAAGCCTATTCCGTCTCGCTCAAGAGCGGCCAGGCCATCTCCGGCGCGGTCTTCGAGCTGGTCGACGGCGCCGGCAAGTCGCTCGCCAAGGCGGCGGCCGACGGCCAGGGCCATGTGCGCTTCGAAGGCAGCTTCACCAATGCGCGCCTGATCCGCGCCTCGCGCGACAAGGAAATGACGGTGCTGGCGCTGGCCGAGCCCGCGCTGGACCTGTCCGAGTTCGACATCGGCGGCCATGTGTCGCGTCCCAACAACCTGTTCGTCTATGCCGGCCGCAATCTGTACCGCCCCGGCGAGACCTTCCATGTGTCGGTGCTGCCGCGCGACCTGGACGGCCGCGTGATGCCGCCGTCGCCGCTGACCGCCACCATCAAGCGCCCCGACGGCCGCGTGGTGCAGACCACGCTGTGGCAGCCCGCGAAGGACCTGCAAGGCTACGTCGAGCGCGCCATCGATCTGCCGCCGGACGCCCAGACCGGCACCTGGCTGCTGGAGCTGCGCGTCGACCCCGCGTCGCGCGCTCCGGATGCCTCGTGGAAGTTCCAGGTCGAGGAATTCCTGCCCGAGCGCATGAAGATGACGCTCGATACGGAACAGCAGGTGCTGAGCCCCGACGACGAGCTGTCGATCGATGTGCAGGGCGATTACCTGTACGGCGCGCCCGCCGCCGGCAACCGCCTGCTGGCGACCTTCCAGGTCAAGCGCAACCGTGTTGCCCTGCCGCAGCAATGGCCCGGCTTCATCTTCGGCGACGTGGCCGATGACTCGCGCCGCACGTTCGGCGAGCTGCCCGAACTCGCGCTGGACGACGACGGCAAGGCCATCATCGAAGTGAACCCGAACACCGACGGCACGCATTCGCCCATGAAGGTGCGCGTGTCGGCCAGCCTGCTGGAATCGGGCGGCCGTCCGGTGGTGCGTTCCATCGAGCGCGCCGTCTGGCCTGCCGACACGCTGATCGCCGTGCGTCCGCAGTTCGACGGCGACGTGGCGCGCGAGAACGCGCCCGCCGTGTTCGAAGTGGTGCGCGTGACGTCGGCCGGCGAGAAGGCTCCGCTGGCCCAGGCCCAGATGCGCCTGTACCGCGAGGAACGCCAGTACTACTGGCGCTTCGACGACCAGCGCGGCTGGAACAGCGGCTACACCGAAACCGAGGAACTGCAGGATTCGCGCGCCATCGCGCTGAACGATCGCGCCCAGCTGACCGTCAACGTCAAGTGGGGCCGCTACCGCCTGGAAATTTCCGATCCGGAAACCGGCGAAACCATGCGCTACCGCTTCTACGCGGGCTGGAACGCGCAGGACGCCGACGCCATGGGCAACCGTCCGGACCGCGTGCAGATGAAGCTCGAGGGCGTGCCCGCCAAGCCGGGCGACAGCGTCAAGCTCACGCTGACGCCGCCGCATGACGGCCAGGCCCTGGTGATGGTCGAGGGCGACCGCATGCTGTGGTCCACCTGGGTCTCGGTCAAGGCGACCGGCACGCAGGTCGAGATCCCCATCGACAAGGCCTGGAAGCGCCACGACCTGTACGTCTCGGCCGCGGTGTTCCGTCCCGGCAGCGAAGGCGACCGCGTCACGCCGGCGCGCGCGCTGGGCCTGACCTATCTGCCGATCGCCAGCGCCGACCGCAAGCTCGACGTGAAGATCACCGCGCCGGCCAAGACCGTGCCTGAAACCAAGGCCAGCATCCGCGTCAAGGTGGACGGCGCCCAGGGCAAGCAGGCCATGGTCACGCTGTCGGCGGTGGACGTCGGCATCCTGAACATCAACCAGTACGCCACGCCCAACCCGCTGGACTTCTTCTTCGGCAAGCACCGCTACGCGCCCGAACTGCTGGACATGTACGGCAAGCTCATCGAGAAGATGGACGGCACCAAGGGCAAGCTGAAGTGGGGCGGCGACGCCGCCATGCGCGGCGACAGCAAGAGCCTGCCCAAGAAGGTCAAGCTGGTCGACCTGTTCTCGGGCGTGGTCAAGCTCAACGACAAGGGCGAGGCCGACATTCCGCTGGACCTGCCCGACTTCAACGGCACGCTGCGCCTGATGGCCGTGGCATTCACCGCCGACAACTTCGGCAGCACCGACGCCGAAATGGTGGTGGCCGCGCCCATCGTGGCCGAGCTGAACACGCCCCGCTTCATCACCCCGGGCGACCAGTCCGCGATCGCGCTGGACGTGACCAACCTTAGCGGCTCGCCGCAGAAGGTCACGGTCAAGCTCGAGGCGCTGGATCCGCTGGCCATCGTCGATGGCACGCGCACGGTCCAGTTGAAGGACAAGCAGCGCGTCACGCTGCGTTTCACCGCCACCACCACCGGTTCCTACGGGCTGGGCCTGATGCGCCTGACCGTGGACGGGCAGGGCGGCGCGCAGCCGCTGCGCATCGTGCGCGAGTCCGTGCTGCAGGTGCAGCCCGCGCACGCCGCCGAGCGCCAGGTCCGCCGCCTGCGTCTGAACCCGGGTGAAAGCCAGTCGCCGCAGGCTTCGTGGATCTCGTCCTACTATCCGGATTCGACCACGGTCAGCCTGACCGTCTCGAACCGGCCGCCGTTCAACGTCAATCGCCTGGTCGAAGGCCTGCTCAACTATCCGTATGGGTGCACCGAGCAGACCATCAGCGCGACCCTGCCGTGGGTGCTGATCGACGAGGACGCCGCCAAGCAGTTCGGGCTCAAGCCGCGCACGCAGGCCGAGCGCGAAGCCAAGGTGGCCGGCGCCATCGGCCGCCTGTCCGGCATGCGTAATGCCGTCGGGTCGTACAACCTGTGGGGCGGCAGCTCGTCCTCGCGCGACGTGTGGCTGACGGCCTACGCCGTGGGCTTCCTGCAGGATGCCCGCGACCATGGCTTCACGACGCCCGAGGTCTCTCTGGACCGTTCGCGCCAGTGGCTGCTGGAGCAGGTGCAGCAGAGCGCCAACGCGTTCGGCACCTGGTCGGCCAACCTGCGCAAGAGCGTCGACTCGGGCCGCATCGACAGCAGCTACGTCGACACCCTGCGCGAAGACCATCGCCGCTTCGCCGGCCTGGCCACGGCCGCGCTGGTCCTGGCGCGCGACAAGAAGGCGCCGCTGTCCACGGTGCGCCAACTCTACGACAACTATCAAGAGCGCGCGCGCTCGCCGCTGCCCCTGGTGCAGCTGGCGGTGGCGTTCAAGCTGATGGGCGACGAAGGGCGCATGAAGGCCGCGCTGGATCAGGCCATGGCGCGCGAGTACGGCATCGTCCGTCGCAGCAACAGCTCCTACTACGACGAGTGGATGGGCGACTACGGCAGCAGCGTGCGTGACTACGCGCTGGCCTATGCGCTGATGAGCCAGTACGGCCTGAAGCACGACCGCAGCGAAGTGTTGCTGTCGCAGCTGACGAACCGCCTGGGCAACCGTTCCTATCTGTCCACCCAGGAACAGATGGCCCTGCTGCTGGCGGCCCGCGCGATCGGCGGCGACAAGAACACGCCGTGGGAAGCCGCGCTGACCGTCAACGGCGTGCGCAAGCCGCTGACCGGCGGCAAGGCCGACGCCACGGTGTCGCTGGCGCCCGCCGATCTGGCCTCGACGCAGCTGACCAACAGCGGCAGCCAGTCCCTGTTCGTGGAGTATGACATCCAGGGCAGCCCGACCGTGACGCCGTCTCCGCGCAGCGATGTGATCCAGCTCAAGCGCGGCTGGTACCGTCCGGATGGCCGCGCATGGGACGGCGGCACGCTGCAGACCGGCGACATGCTGGTGGTCTGGGTGCAGGCATCCTCCAACCAGAACATCCCGGATGCGCTGCTGGTGGATCGTGTGCCGGCCGGCTTCGAGGTCGAGAACATGAACCTGTCGCAAAGCCCCGAGATGCAGGAATGGACCATCGGCGGCGTGCGCGTGGCCGACGCGATGTCCAATCCCAACATCAAGCACCGCGAATTCCGCGATGACCGGTATGTGGCGGCGGTGGCGCTGGGCCGAGGCAAGGTGGACGTGTTCTACCTGGTGCGCGTCGTGACGCCGGGCCGCTACGCGGTGCCGTCGACAGTGGCGGAAGACATGTACCGGCCGGAAATCCGTGGCGTGGGCGAACAATGGAGCACCGTGGAAATCCGCGATCGCGGCGCGAAGCGTCCTTGACCGCCCCGGCCACCTCCACGGCGGGCGCCGCGCGCGCCCGCCGCTGGCGGCGGCGCGGCATCCTCGCGGCCAGCGTCCTCCTGACGCTGGCCGCGTTGTTATTCGCGCTGGACCGCCTGTTCCCGCTGCCGCCGATCGATTCCGGCGGCGCCGCCGTGGTCGTCTCGGCCGACGGCACGCCGCTGCGCAACTATCCCAGCCGCGACGGCATCTGGCGCTATCCGGTCACGCCGGCCCAGGTGTCGCCGCGCTACCTCGAAACCCTGCTGACCTACGAGGATCGCTGGTTCTATTGGCACCCCGGCGTCAACCCGGTGGCGCTGGCGCGCGCCGGCTGGCAGTGGGCCACCAACCGGCGCATCGTGTCCGGCGGCTCGACGCTGACCATGCAGACGGCCCGCTTGATAGACCCGCAGCTGGCCGGCAAGCCGTCGCGCACGATCTCGGCCAAGCTGCGCCAGGCCTGGCGCGCCGTGCAGCTGGAAATGCACTACAGCAAGGACGAGATCCTGTCCCTGTATCTGACGCATGCGCCCATGGGCGGCATCGTCGAAGGCGTGGAAATGGGATCCCGTCTATGGCTGGGCAAGCCCGCCAGCGACCTGAGCCCGGCCGAGGCGGCCATGCTGACCGCCTTGCCGCAGGCGCCGTCGCGGCTGCGTCCCGACCGCCATCCGCAGGCGGCGCAGGTGGCGCGCGACAAGGTACTGGACCGCATGGTCGAGCGCGGACGCTGGACGGCTGAAGCGGTCGCCGACGCCAAGATCGAGAACGTCATCGCGCCGCCGCTGCGGGCGCGCTGGCTGGCGCCGCTGGCCGCCCAGCGCCTGTTGCTGGAGGCGGGCGGCCCGCGCCGGCGTCCCGGCGAGCGTCCGCCGCTGGTCGCGTCCACGCTGGACGCGGACATGCAGGCTTCGGTCGAACGCATGCTGCTGGACCGGGTCGACAATCTGCCGCCCAAGGTGTCCATGGCGGTGTTGGTCATGGACAACGACAGCCTGGAAATCAAGGCCTACGCGGGGTCGGCGGATTTTTCCGATGATTCCCGATACGCGCACGTGGATATGGTGCGCGGCGTGCGTTCGCCGGGTTCCACGCTCAAGCCCTTCCTGTATGCGCAGGCGCTGGACGAAGGGCTGATCCATTCGGAAAGCCTGCTGATCGACGCGCCGCTGTCCTTTGGCGGCTATGCGCCGGGCAATTTCCAGGCCGCCTTCTCGGGGCCGATCAGCGTGGCGCAGGCGCTGCAGCGGTCCCTGAATGTGCCGGCCGTGGACCTGCTGGACCGTGTCGGACCGGTCAGTTTCGCCTCGGTTATGCTGGCGGGCGGGGTGCGTCTGCGCCTGCCGGCCGGCGCCGAGCCCAACCTGAGCTTGATTTTGGGCGGAGGCGGCACCACATTGGAAGAGTTGGTGGGCGCCTACCGGGCGCTGGCGCGCGGCGGCCTGTCGGGGCGTCCCCGGTTGCGGCCGGAGCAGCCCCGGGTGGAGTCCCGTATGATGAGCGCCGGAGCCGCCTGGATTGTCCGGGACATCCTGGAAAGCGGCGGCCACCCCGACCGCCCGTTCTATGAATCGGGCAATCAGGGGCGGCGGCTGGCCTGGAAGACCGGCACCAGTTTCGGTTTCCGCGATGCCTGGTCGGTCGGCGTGACCGACAGATGGACGATAGGCGTGTGGGTCGGTCGTCCGGACGGCACCCCCAATCCGGGCTTTTTCGGCGCCAATGTGGCGGCGCCGTTGCTGCAGGACATCGTCGCGGCCTTGCCGGAAGGCGCGCCGCAACCCCGGATCCGGCCCGCCACGGTGCAAGCCGTCGTGACGTGCTGGCCGCTGGGCTACCGGTTGGGCAGCGGCCCGACCGACGCCTGCCCCGAGCAGCGCGCGGCCTGGGCCCTGAACGACACGGTGCCGCCGTCCTTCGCCGGCTACGCCGACGTCACCCAGGGGCCGCTGCGCCTGGGCGGCGTGTCGGCCGGGGCGGTGCTGCGGCCCGTGCCGGGCAGCCGGCAGGTGGCGCTGGACGTGGACGCGCAGGGCGCCGAAGGTGAGGTATGGTGGATGCTGGATGGCCGGGTCGTTAATCATGGCGCGGCGGCTCATCCGTTTAAATTAGTGTTGGCGCAGGACGGCCGGTATACGCTTACGGTCATGGATACCAAGGGGCGCCACGATAGTGTGGTTTTTGAAATCTCTGGTGTTACGCCATGATCGGCATAGAATATGAATCGTGTATTTGACCGCTTCGATGCGTCATCGGAGGAAGCGTGATTTCTCAAGAGCTTGAAGTCAGCCTGCATATGGCTTTCGTCGAGGCCCGTTCGGCCCGGCACGAATTCATCACCGTCGAGCATCTGCTGTTGTCCTTGCTCGACAATGCTTCGGCCGTCGAGGTTCTGCGCGCCTGCGCCGCGAACCTGGACGACCTGCGCCGCAACCTGCGCCAGTTCGTCTCGGAAAACACGCCCGTGATTCCCAGCGGCGCGGAAGTCGACACGCAGCCCACGCTGGGTTTCCAGCGCGTGATCCAGCGCGCGATCATGCATGTGTCGGCGGGCGGCACCGGCAAGAAACCCGTCACGGGCGCCAATGTGCTCGTCGCCATTTTCGGCGAAAAGGACTCGCACGCCGTCTATTACCTGCAACAGCAGGGCGTGACGCGCCTGGATGTGGTCAATTTCCTGTCGCATGGCATTACCAAACAGCCACAGGTGGAGTCCGCCGCCGTGCAGAAAGAGCAGCAGAGCAACGGGGAAGACCAGGGCGAATCGCGTCAGTCGCCGCTGGATCAGTATGCCAATGACCTGAACGCCGCCGCGCTGGCCGGCCGCATCGATCCCCTGATCGGACGCGAGCACGAGGTCGAGCGTGTCATCCAGGTGCTGTGCCGCCGCCGCAAGAACAACCCGCTGCTGGTCGGCGAGGCCGGCGTGGGCAAGACCGCCATCGCCGAGGGCCTGGCCTGGCGCATCACGCGCGGCGAAGTGCCCGAGATCCTGCAGGCCTCGCAGGTCTACGCGCTGGACATGGGCGCGCTGCTGGCCGGCACCAAGTACCGCGGCGATTTCGAGCAGCGCCTGAAGGGCGTGCTCAAGCAGATCCGCGGCAATCCCGACGCCATCCTGTTCATCGACGAAATCCACACGCTGATCGGCGCCGGCTCGGCCTCGGGCGGCACGCTGGACGCGTCCAATCTGCTCAAGCCGGCGCTGTCCTCGGGCCAGCTCAAGTGCATCGGCGCGACCACCTACACCGAATACCGCGGCGTCTTCGAGAAAGACCACGCGCTGTCGCGTCGATTCCAGAAGATCGACGTGCCCGAGCCCAGCGTCGAGCAGACCGTGCAGATCCTGCGCGGCCTGAAGAGCCGCTTCGAAGAGCATCACAACGTCCGCTATTCGTCGGCCGCGCTGTCGGCCGCCGCCGAACTGTCGGCGCGCTACATCAACGACCGCCACCTGCCGGACAAGGCCATCGACGTGATCGACGAGGCCGGCGCCGCGCAGCGCCTGCTGCCGCGCTCGCGCCAGAAGAAGGTGATCGGCAAGGTCGACATCGAAAACATCGTTTCCAAGATCGCGCGCATTCCGCCGCAGTCCGTCTCCAACGACGACCGCAGCAAGCTCGCCACGCTGGACCGCGACCTCAAGACCGTGGTGTTCGGCCAGGACAACGCCATCGAGGCGCTGTCGGCCGCGATCAAGATGGCGCGCTCGGGCCTGGGCAAGCCGGAAAAGCCGATCGGCGCCTTCCTGTTCTCCGGCCCCACCGGCGTGGGCAAGACCGAGGTCGCACGTCAGCTGGCCTTCACGCTGGGCGTGGAGCTGCTGCGCTTCGACATGTCGGAATACATGGAGCGCCATGCCGTGTCGCGCCTGATCGGCGCGCCGCCGGGATACGTGGGCTTCGACCAGGGCGGCCTGCTGACCGAGGCCATCACCAAGCAGCCGCATTGCGTGCTGCTGCTCGATGAAATCGAGAAGGCGCACCCGGATGTCTTCAACATCCTGCTGCAGGTGATGGACCATGGCACGTTGACCGACAACAACGGCCGCAAGGCGGACTTCCGCAACGTCATCCTCATCATGACGACCAACGCGGGCGCCGAGACCCTGAACCGTCCTTCCATCGGCTTCGCCAATTCGCGGGTGGTGGGCGACGAAATGGCGGAAATCCGCCGTATGTTCACGCCCGAGTTCCGCAACCGCCTGGACGCGATCATCCCCTTCGCCGCGCTGGACCGCGAAATCATCCTGCGCGTGGTCGACAAGTTCCTCATGCAGCTGGAAGACCAGTTGCACGAGCGTCGCGTCGAGGCCGTGTTCACCACGCGCCTGCGCGAGCACCTGGCCAAGGAAGGCTTCGATCCGCTCATGGGCGCGCGGCCCATGCAGCGCCTCATCCAGGACACCATCCGGCGCGCGCTGGCCGACGAGTTGCTGTTCGGCAAGCTGGTCGACGGCGGTTCGGTCACGGTGGATCTGGACGAGTCGGGCAAGGTCACGCTGGATTTCGAGGACAGCGGCAAGCCGCCCTCCTCGGACGCGCCCGACAAGCAGGAAGTCGAGCTGGTTGACTGATGGCCGCGGACAGCAGCCAGCCGCTGATCGAGTGCGAACACTGTGCCAGTATCTATCGCAGGCATGAGCTCGAACACGGCGAAACCGCCAGTTGCACCCGCTGCGGCTCCACCTTGTGGCGCTACAGCGGGCTGACCCTGTCCAATTGGTTGGCGCTGGCCATCACCGCGCTGATCATCTTCGGCATCGCCAACGCCTATCCCGTCGCATCCATGTCCGTCCAGGGCATGGTGCAGCAGGCCTCCTTGCTCGACGCTGTCGCCATCACCTGGCGGCAGGGCCACGAGATCGTCGCCGTGATGACCGGATTGTCCGGTTTCGTGCTCCCCTTGTTGCAGCTGTCCGTGCTGCTGTGGGTGCTGGGCCCCTTGTCGCAAGGGCGCGAACCGCGCGGGTTCCATCAAGCCATGCGCCTGCTGGGCCTGCTGCGGCCCTGGTGCATGGTGCCGGTGTTCCTGCTGGGCGTGCTGGTGGCGGTGGTGAAACTGGCCGGCATGGCCGATGTTTCGCCTGGCATCGGCCTGGCCGGTTTCGGCCTCCTGACCGTCCTGCTCACCATTTTGGGCCGCCTGTCGCCCCATGTGATCTGGCGGTACGCCGAGACGGCTGGCGTGGTGCCGGTGCATGTGCCGCGGACCGGGCCCGACAACGTGCTGACCGGCTGTCATGTCTGTGGACAGGTCCAGGCGCTGCCGCGCGATGGTGATCCCGAGGCCGACCATCACTGCGTGCGCTGCCATGCGTTGGTCCACTACCGCAAGCCGGATCATCGGGCGCGCAGCTGGGCGCTGCTGCTGGCCGCCGTGGTGTTCTACATTCCCGCCAACGTGCTGCCGGTGATGCAGGTGCGCTCGGTGCTGGGGGGCGGCGCGCACACGATCCTGGGCGGAGTGGTTGAACTCTGGGCCATGGGCTCCTGGGATATCGCGCTTATCGTCTTCATCGCCAGCGTGGCGGTGCCGCTGACCAAGCTGCTGGCGCTGGTGCTGCTGTTGCTCACCGAGCAGTGGGGCAGTTCCACCAACTTGCGGCCGCGCACGCGCCTGTATCAGATGGTTGAATTCATCGGGCAGTGGTCGATGCTGGACGTTTTTGTCGTTATATTGCTGGCCGCGTTGGCCGATTTCCAGGGATTGATGGAAATCAGCGCGGGCGGCGGAGCGGCGGCCTTCGGCGTCGTGGTCATCCTGACCATGCTGTCGGCCATGAGCTTCGATCTGCGCCGCAGCTGGGACCTGGAAGGTCATGCGGAGCTGGATGATGTACCGCAGGTCGCGGGTGGCCACAAGCCGCCGGCGGCGGCAGCCGAGCGCCAGGCATAGTCCCGGCGCGGCGCGCAACACAATAGGAAGAATCGATGTCCGAGCAAACTCCCGGCAAGGGCGACCCGCAGATCGCCGCGCCCACGATCACGCGCAAGCGCCAGAACCGGATTTCGTGGATCTGGCTGGTGCCCGTGGTCGCGGCCCTGATGGGCCTGTCGCTGGTCGTGCGGACCTGGTTGCAGGCCGGCACCGACATTTCCATCACCTTCAATTCGGCCGACGGGCTGGAAGTCGGCAAGACCCGCTTGCGCTACAAGGACGTGAACGTCGGCACGGTGAAGTCCATCGGCTTCAATGAAGATCGCAGCAAGGTGGTCGTGACGGCCGAGCTGGCCAAGGAAGTCTCCGATCTGGCGCGCGACGGCACCAATTTCTGGGTGGTCAAGCCGCGCCTGGACGTGAGCGGCGTATCCGGGCTGGGCACCTTGCTGTCCGGCGCCTATATCGGCGTGGACGCCATCGAAGGCAAGGGCAAGGCCAGCAAGGCCACCAAGCTGACGTTCGAAGGGCTGGAGATCCCGCCCGCCGTCACGCACGACCGGACCGGCAAGCGTTTCAAGCTCAAGGCGGATAACCTGGGCTCGCTGGATGTCGGTTCGCCGGTCTACTACCGCCGTATCAACGTCGGCCGGGTCATCGGGTACGAGCTCGACAAGAGCGGTGATTCGGTGAATATCGAGGTCTTCGTCGACGCGCCGAACGATGCGTTCGTGACCAGTGGCACGCGCTTCTGGAATTCCAGCGGCGTGGATTTCAGCGTCAATGCGGACGGGCTGAAGGTGCGCACGCAGTCGGTGGTGTCGCTGCTGGTGGGCGGCGTGGCGTTCGAGCCGGTCTACACGGCGCGCGGCGCCAACAAGCCGGCGCCGGCTGACGCCGAATTCGAACTCTATTCGACCGAGGCGCAGGCCAAGGCCAATCCGGATGGCGAGGCCTTCGATATACGCATGCGTTTTGACCAGTCGATCCGCGGCCTGGCCGTGGGCGCGCTGGTCGATTTCAGCGGCATCACGCTGGGCAATGTCACCGGCATCAACCTGGATTTCGACCCGGAGACCAAGCGCTTCTACTCGGTGGTCGACGCCACGCTCTATCCGGAACGCCTGGGCAGCGTCTACGAAGACGTCCGCGAGCTGGCCGATAAGGATGGTGACGTGGCCGGCAACCGGCTGCTGGGCGGCATGATCAAGCACGGGCTGCGCGCGCAGCTGCGTCCGGCGAACCTGTTGACGGGCCAGTTGTATGTGAACCTGGATGTGTTCCCCAATGCCAAGCCGGTGACGTTCAACCCGTCCGTGCCGGCGATCATTCCGACCGTGCCGGGTAACCTGGACCAGCTGCAGCAACAGCTCAGCAACATCGTCAACAAGATCGAGAAGATTCCGTTCGACAAAATCGGCGAGGACCTGCGCACCACGCTGGCCAGCACCTCCAGGCTGATGAACCGCCTGGACAAGCAGGTCGCGCCCGAGGCGCAAGGCATGCTGAAGCAGGCCAGGGACTCCATGGCCCGCATCAACGAGCTGCTGGCCTCCGACGGCTCGCTGCCGGTCAGCACCGAGCGCGCGCTGCAGGAACTGAACCGCGCGGCGCGTTCGCTGCGCTCGCTGGCGGACTTCCTGCAGGCCAATCCTGAAGCGCTGCTGCGAGGCCGCGGCGCCGATCCCATCCCGGGCTCTGGTCCGGTCAAGAACTGAAGATCATGAACATGACGCCCATGCCGTTCTTCCCGCGCATCGCCACGTCCGCCCTGGCGCTGGCCGCCGCTTTGGCGGGTTGCGCCTCGGCGCCCGTGCATTACTACACGCTGTCCGCGCCGGCTGGCACTGCATCTGCGCCGGCTGGCGCGCAGGCGGCGTACATGATCGACGTGTTGCCGGTCAGCGTGCCCACGCCGGCCGACCAGCCCCAGCTCATGGTGCGCAATGGCGACGGCAGCGTCTCGGCGCTGTATTCCGAGCGCTGGACCGCGCCGCTGGCCGACGAGGTCCGGGGCGCGCTGTCGGACGCGCTGCAGCGCGAGCTGGGCGCGCTGGACGTGCGCGTGGTGAAACCCGCGTCCAGCGCGGCGGTGTGGCGGGTGCAGACCGATGTGCAGCGGTTCGATCTGTCGCCCGGCGCGGCCCAATTGGACGCCACCTGGCGCGTCCGTCCCGTCAACCTGAAGGGCAGCGGGCTGATCTGCCGCACGGTGGTCGACGAGCCGGCATCGGGGCAGGGCGCCTCGGCGCTGGTCGCCGCGCAGCAGCGCGCCTTGTCCAAGCTGGCGGGCGTGATGGCGTCGGCCATCCGCGGTCGCCAGGCGCCGGACGGCGAAGGCGTGCGCAGTGTGGGCTGCGCGCCGCTGAAAGAGTGAATCCGGGGCCGGATCGCGGCCCGGAAACTGTCGCAATCTCAGATAGTTAACCTAGGGTTAACCTTAATATCTGACAGGTTGCAACCTGATTAGCATACGGTCCAACCATTTTCCGGGCTCCAGCAGGGGCCTGGTGACCCTTGCCATGCGACAGGAAGCAATCTCTTATGGCCAGCACGACCCTCGGCGTCAAAGTCGATGACGCACTGCGCGACCGCCTCAAGGCGGCCGCGCAAAAGCTCAACTGCACGCCGCATTGGCTGCACAAGCAGGCGATCCTCGCCTATCTGGACAGGATCGAGCGCGGCCACCTGCCCGCCGAGATGTCGCACCTGGGCGGCGAAGAGGGCGCCGAGGACGAGGCTGGCGAAGGCCAGGCCATCGTCACGCCGCCGTTCTACGAGTTCGGCCAGGATGTGCAGCCGCAATCGGTGCTGCGCGCCGCCATCACCGCCGCCTATCGCCGGCCCGAGCCGGAATGCGTGCCGCTGCTGCTGGGCCAGGCCCGCATGCCGAACCTGGACAAGATCCGCGCCATGGCCACCGACCTGGTGAAGAAGCTGCGCGGCAAGCGCACGGGCGGGGGCGTCGAGGGCCTGATCCAGGAATTCTCGCTGTCCAGCCAGGAAGGCGTGGCGCTGATGTGCCTGGCCGAAGCGCTGCTGCGTATTCCCGACCGCGCCACGCGTGACGCGCTGATCCGCGACAAGGTGTCGCGCGGCGACTGGAAGTCGCACATGGGCGGCTCGCAGTCCCTGTTCGTCAACGCCGCCACCTGGGGCCTGATGATCACCGGCAAGCTCGTGGCCGTGAACAGCGAGCAGTCGCTGTCCAAGGCGCTGACGCGCCTGATCGGCAAGGGCGGCGAGCCGCTGGTGCGCAAGGGCGTGAACATGGCCATGCGCATGATGGGCGAGCAGTTCGTGTCGGGCCAGACGATTTCCGAGGCGCTGGCCAACAATCGCAAGATGGAAGCGCGCGGCTTCCGCTATTCCTACGACATGCTGGGCGAGGCGGCCACCACGGCCGAGGACGCCGACCGCTATTACGCTTCCTACGAGCAGGCCATCCATGCCATCGGCAAGGCCGCCGCCGGCCGGGGTATCTATGAAGGCCCGGGCATTTCCATCAAGCTGTCGGCGCTGCATCCGCGCTATTCGCGCGCCCAGCGCGAACGCGTCATGGCCGAGCTGCTGCCGCGCGTGAAGGCGCTGACCGCGCTGGCGCGCAGCTACGACATCGGCCTGAACATCGACGCCGAGGAAGCCGACCGCCTGGAGATCTCGCTGGACCTGCTGGAGGCGCTGTGCTTCGCGCCCGAGCTGGACGGCTGGAACGGCATCGGCTTCGTGATCCAGGCCTACCAGAAGCGCGCGCCCTTCGTGATCGATTACGTGATCGACCTGGCGCGCCGCAGCCGCCATCGCGTGATGGTGCGGCTGGTCAAGGGCGCCTACTGGGACAGCGAGATCAAGCGCGCCCAGGTCGATGGCCTGGAAGGCTATCCGGTCTATACCCGCAAGATCTACACCGACGTGGCCTACCTGGCTTGCGCCCGCAAGCTGCTGGGCGCGCCCGAGGCCGTGTATCCGCAGTTCGCCACGCACAACGCCTACACGCTGTCGGCCATCTATCAGCTGGCCGGCCAGAACTACTACCCCGGTCAGTACGAGTTCCAGTGCCTGCACGGCATGGGCGAGCCGCTGTACGACGAAGTGGTCGGCCCGTTGGCGCAGGGCAAGCTGAACCGCCCGTGTCGCATCTATGCGCCGGTGGGCACGCACGAGACGCTGCTGGCCTATCTGGTGCGCCGCCTGCTGGAGAATGGCGCCAACACCTCGTTCGTGAACCTGATCGGCGACGAGAGCATTCCGGTCGAGCAGCTGGTGTCCGATCCGGTGGACGCCGCCTCGCGCGTCGTGCCGCTGGGCGCGCCGCACGAGAAGATCCCGCTGCCGCGCGAACTCTTCGGCAACCCGCAGGAAGGCGCGCGCGCCAACTCCGCCGGCCTGGACCTGAGCAACGAGCATCGCCTGGGATCGCTGTCGGCCGCGCTGCTGGCCAGCGCCGGCATGACCTGGCGCGCCGGCCCCATGCTGGGCGAGGGCGCCCAGGCCTGGGATGCGGCGCGCGCCGTCGAAGTGCGCAACCCGGCCAATCTGCGCGACCTGGTCGGCCACGTCGTCGAGGCCAATGGCGAGGAAGCCGAGGCCGCGCTGCGCATCGCGGCCAATGCCGCGCCCATCTGGCAATCGACGCCAGTGGCCGAGCGCGCGCAATGCCTGCGCCGCGCCGCGCAACTGCTGGAAGAGCAGATGCAGACGCTGCTGGGCCTGATCGTGCGCGAAGCCGGCAAGTCGTTGCCCAACGCCATCGCCGAGGTGCGCGAGGCCGTCGACTTCCTGCGCTACTACGCCGATCAGGCGTCGCGCGAGTTCGGCAACGACACGCACCGCCCGCTGGGCACCGTGCTGTGCATCAGCCCCTGGAACTTCCCGCTGGCCATCTTCACCGGCCAGGTCGCCGCCGCGCTGGCGGCCGGCAATACCGTGCTGGCCAAGCCCGCCGAGCAGACGCCGCTGATCGCGGCCCAGGCCATCGAGATCCTGCGCGCCGCCGGCGTGCCGGCTGGCGCCGTGCAACTGCTGCCCGGCCGTGGCGAGACCGTCGGCGCGCAGCTGGTGGCCAGCCCTGGCGTGCGCGGCGTCATGTTCACCGGCTCGACCGACGTGGCGCGCATCATCGCCCGCGCGCTGGCCGATCGCCTGGACGACGACGGCCACACCATTCCGCTGATCGCCGAGACCGGCGGCCAGAACGCGATGGTGGTGGATTCGTCGGCGCTGGCCGAGCAGGTCGTGTTCGACGTGCTCAGCTCGGCCTTCGATTCGGCCGGCCAGCGCTGCTCGGCGCTGCGCGTGCTGTGCATCCAGGAAGACAGCGCCGACCATGTGCTGACGATGCTGCGCGGCGCCATGCGCGAACTCAGCGTGGGCAATCCCGATCGCCTGTCGGTCGACGTGGGGCCGGTGATCGACGCCGAGGCCCGCAATGGCATCGTGCGCCACATCGACGCCATGCGCACCGCCGGCCGTCGCGTGGACCAGCTCGAACTCAATGGCGAATGCCGCCACGGCACTTTCGTGCCGCCGACCATTATCGAGATCGGCCATATCAGCGAACTGAAGCGCGAGATCTTCGGTCCGGTGCTGCATGTGGTGCGCTACAAGCGCGAGGAACTGGATGCGCTGCTGGAGGCCGTGAACGGCACCGGCTACGGCCTGACCTTCGGCGTGCATACCCGCATCGATGAAACCATCGCGCACGTGACGGGCCAGGTGCATGCCGGCAACGTCTACGTCAACCGCAACATCGTCGGCGCGGTGGTGGGCGTGCAGCCCTTCGGCGGCGAATGCCTGTCCGGCACCGGCCCCAAGGCCGGCGGCCCGCTGTACATGTACCGTCTGCTGGGCACGCGCCCGGCGGGCCTGCCGCCGGCGCTGGATCCGGCCGCGCCGCTGCCGCAGCGCATCGCGCTGCCCGGTCCCACGGGCGAGACCAACACCTATCTGGTCGAGCCGCGCGGCGCCGTGTATTGCGTGGCAGCCAGCGAGGCCGGAGCGCGCGCGCAATGGGCGGTGGCCCGGCAGACCGGCAACCATGCCTGGTTCGCCGATACGCCGGCCGCGCAGGCGCTGCTGTCCGGGCTGGATGCCGAGCAGCAGGGGCAGGCGGGCATCCTGGCCGATGCCGACGTCGACCACGCTGATTTCCAGGCGGTGCTGTTCGAGGGGGATGGCGACGCGCTGCGCGCGCTGAACCAGCGCATCGCCCAGCGCGCCGGTCCGATCCTGGCCGTGCACGGACTGACTTCGGACGCGCTGGCCGCGGGCGCGGCCTATGCGCCGGAGCGCCTGCTCGCCGAGCGTTCCGTCAGCGTCAACACGGCCGCTGCCGGCGGCAACGCCAGCCTGATGACGATCGGTTGAGGTGACTGGTGGGTAACCTTTGGGGGACCAAGGGTTATCTCCAATATCGAATGAGGTTGCACTCGAAGCAAAATCCGGTCGCACCTCAAATGGGGATGCCGCAAACCGGCATCCCCTTTCTGTAGAAAGCTGCAGGCGCCGATTCCGGAGAACCCGGCCGGCGTGGAAGTGAAAAAACGAAAGCCGGGCTATCGGCCCAGGTTATAACAGGCCATAAATCCGACATACCGGAGGACCCATATGAAGTTCCGCACCACTTTGAAGCTTCTCTCGGCCAGCATCGCCGCCGTCGGCATGGCCGCCGCCGCGCAGGCCGCCGACATCAAGCTCGGCTTTGCCGCGCCGCTGACCGGTCCGCAGTCGCATTACGGCGAGGACATGCAGAACGGCCTGAACCTGGCGCTGGAAGAAGCCAACCAGAAGGGCATCCAGATCGACGGCAAGCCCGCCAAGTTCGTGCTGGTGTCGCGCGATGACCAGGCCGACCCGCGCGTGGGCGTGCAGGTCGCGCAGCAACTGGTCGACGAAAGCGTCGTCGGCATCCTGGGCCACTTCAACTCGGGCACCACCATTCCCGCTTCGCGCGTCTACCACGAAGCCGGCCTGCCGCAGATCGCCATGGCGACCTCGCCCGAGTACACCAAGCAGGGCTACGAAACCACCTTCCGCATGATGACCAGCGACACCCAGCAGGGCGCCGCGGTCGGCAAGTTCATGGTGCAGAGCCTGAAGGCCAAGAAGGTCGCCATCATCGACGACCGCACCGCCTACGGCCAGGGCTTGGCCGACGAGGTCGAGAAGGCCGTCAAGGCCGCCGGCGGCCAGATCGTGCGCCGCGAGTACACCACCGACAAGGCCAACGACTTCACGGCCATCCTGACCAACATCAAGGGCTCGGCGCCCGACGCCATCTTCTACGGCGGCCTGGATGCGCAGTCCGGCCCGATGAAGCGCCAGCTGGCCACGCTCGGCCTGAAGGCGCCGCTGGTCTCGGGTGAAATGACCCGCAGCGACACCTTCATCAAGCTGGCCGGCGACGCCGCCGACGGCACCTACGCCTCGCTGGCCGGCGTGCCGCTGGACAAGATGGCCGCGGGCAAGGACTTCGAGCAGCGCTATCAGGCCCGCTTCAAGAAGGCGCCTGGCGTCTACGCGCCCTACGCCTATGACGGCGCGTGGAACATGATCACCGCCATCGAACAGGCCGGTTCGGCCAAGCCCGAGAAGTACCTGCCGGCGCTGGCCAAGCTGAGCCGCAAGGGCGCCACCAGCGAGAACATCGCCTACGACAAGAACGGCGATCTGAAGGAAATCTCGGTCACCATCTACGAAGTCAAGAACGGCAAGTGGGAGATGGTTGAAACGATGGTCAGCCAGGCCAACTAAGGCCGGATGATCGAGGCGGAAGGCGCTCCCCGCGCCCTCCGCCCGCTTTGCACCGGCAGCGCCGCCAGGCGCTGCCGCGCGCAGCCCGGCACGGGGCTTCCAATGCTCCTCCCGCGCGGCTCGCGCGATTTTTTCCAGGCTTATTCTGCGGCCCCTATGGATATCTTCATTCAACAACTGATTAACGGCGTCACGCTGGGCAGCGTGTACGCTTTGGTCGCCCTGGGCTACACCATGGTGTACGGCATCATCGGGCTGATCAACTTCGCGCACGGCGACGTGGTCATGATCGGCGCCATGGCGGCGACGACGATCGCGATCTCGCTGGTCGGCGGCGATCCCTCGGCCTCGGCCTTCGTGGTGCTGGGCCTGGGCCTGCTGGTGTCGGTGCCGCTGTGCATGGCGATCGGCTGGACCGCCGAACGCGTGGCCTACCGGCCGCTGCGCCGCGCGCCGCGCCTGGCGGCGCTGATCACCGCCATCGGCGTGTCCATCATCCTGCAGAACGTGGCGATGATGGGCTGGGGCCGCAATTACCTGAACTTCCCGCAAGTGCTCGCGCCGCGGGTGTTCGAGATCTTCGGCGCGCGCATCAGCACGCTGCAGATCGCCATCGTGGTCATCGCCGCGCTCATCATGGGCGGGCTGCTGGCCGTGGTGCACAAGACCCGCCTGGGCACGGCCATGCGCGCCACCGCGCAGAACCGCGAAGTGGCCGGCCTGATGGGCGTGAACATCAACACCGTCATCTCGGCCGCCTTCCTGATCGGTTCGGCGCTGGCCGCCGTGGCTGGCATGATGGTCGCCACGTATTACGGCGTGTCGCAGTACACCATGGGCTTCATGCTGGGCCTGAAGGCTTTCACCGCGGCCGTGCTGGGCGGCATCGGCAACCTGGTCGGCGCGATGGCCGGCGGCCTGTTGCTGGGCATCATCGAATCGCTGGGCGCCGGCTATATCGGCGACCTGACCGGCGGCTTCCTGGGCAGCCACTATCAAGACGTGTTCGCTTTCTTCGTGCTGGTGCTGGTGCTGATCTTCCGCCCCTCCGGCCTCCTGGGCGAGCGCGTGGGGGACCGCGCATGAACGCGACCATGAAAAAGAGCGGGCTTTCCACCCGCAACCTGATCGGCATCGCGCTGATCGGCATCGTGCTGGCGGTGCTGCCCTTCGTGATCGGCATGGCCGGCCAGAGCTGGGTACGCATCCTGAACTTCGCGCTGCTGTACGTGATGCTGTCGCTGGGCCTGAACATCGTGGTGGGCTTCGCCGGCCTGCTGGACCTGGGCTATATCGCGTTCTACGCGGTAGGCGCCTATGCCTGGGCCATGCTGGCCTCGCCGCACTTCGGCCTGCACCTGCCGTTCTGGGCGATCCTGCCGATCGCGCTGGCGGTGGCCTGCCTGTTCGGCGTGCTGCTGGGGGCGCCCACCCTCAAGCTGCGCGGCGACTACCTGGCCATCGTGACCTTGGGCTTCGGCGAGATCATCCGCATCTTCCTGAACAACCTGAACTCGCCGGTCAACATCACCAACGGTCCGCAGGGCATCAACCGCATCGACACCTTCAAGGTGGGCGAGTTCGCGTTCGGTCGCACCGAAACGCTGATGGGCATACGCTTCACCGGCCCGGAAAAGTACTACTACCTGCTGCTGGCGCTGACGCTGATCATCGTGGTGGTGTGCCTGCGCCTGCAGAACTCGCGCATCGGCCGCGCCTGGGAAGCCATCCGCGAGGACGAGATCGCGGCCAAGGCCATGGGCATCAACACCCGCAACATCAAGCTGCTGGCCTTCGCCATGGGCGCGTCCTTCGGCGGCGTGGCCGGCGCGCTGTTCGCCTCGATGCAGGGCTTCGTCAGTCCCGAGAGCTTCTCGCTGATGGAATCCATCTCCATCCTGTGCATGGTCGTGCTGGGCGGCATGGGCCATATCCCGGGCGTGATCCTGGGCGCCATCATCCTGGCGGGCCTGCCCGAGTTCCTGCGCGCTGTGGTCGAACCGGCGCAGCACATGCTGTTCGGCGCCGTGGTGCTGGATCCGGAAGGCATCCGCATGCTGTTGTTCGGCCTGGCCATGGTCTGCGTGATGCTGTTCCGCCCGGCCGGCCTGTGGCCGTCCGCCGTGCGCAAGCGCGAACTGTCCAGCAAGGCCCAAGGAGATGCCGCATGAGCAAACTGCTGCAAGCCCAGGGACTGGGCAAACGCTTCGGCGGCCTGCAAGCCTTGTCGGACGTCAGCTTCGACATCGAGCAGGGCGAGATCTACGGCCTGATCGGCCCCAACGGCGCGGGCAAGACCACGCTGTTCAACGTGCTGACCGGCCTGTATATCCCGGAGGACGGCTCCTGCACCTTCAATGGTCAGTCCATGTCGGGCAAGAAGCCGCATGAAGTGGCCTATGCCGGCCTGGCGCGCACGTTCCAGAACATCCGCCTGTTCGCCAACCTGAGCGCGATCGAGAACGTCATGATCGGCCGCCACATGCGTACCCGCGCCGGCGTGCTCGGCGCCGTGCTGCGCACTCGCGGCGCGCGCGCCGAAGAGGCCGCCATCGAGGCGCGCGCCCAGGAACTGCTGGAATACGTGGGCATCGGCCATCGCGCCAACGACGTGGCGCGTTCGCTGCCCTACGGCGACCAGCGCCGCCTGGAGATCGCGCGCGCGTTGGCCACCGAGCCGAAGCTGCTGGCGCTGGACGAACCCGCCGCCGGCATGAACGCCTCGGAAACGGTGGTGCTGCGCAAGCTGATCGAGAAGATCCGCGACGACGGCATCACCGTGTTGCTGATCGAGCACGACATGAAGCTGGTCATGGGCCTGTGCGACCGCGTGCTGGTGCTGGAATACGGCAAGGTGCTGGCCATGGGCAAGCCCGCCCAGGTGCAGCGCGATCCCAAGGTCATCGAAGCGTATCTGGGCGCGGGCGCGGCCCAGGATCCGCTGATTCATCAGGAGCGCCAGGCATGACGACGGTATCCCAACCCCTACTCGAATTGCGCGGCCTGCAGGTCGCCTATGGCGGCATCCGCGCGGTGCGCGGCATCGACCTGCGGGTCGACGAAGGCGAGCTGGTCTGCCTGATCGGCGCCAACGGCGCCGGCAAGAGCACCACGTTGCGCGCCATCTGCGGACTGGTGCCGCTGGCCGGCGGCGAAGTCGTCTATGGCGGCAAGTCCATCGGCGGCCAGAAGTCGCACGAGCTGGTGCGCCAGGGACTGGTGATGGTGCCGGAAGGCCGGGGCATCTTCGGCCAGCTGACCATCGAGGAAAACCTCGCCATGGGCGGCTACGTGCGCCGCGACGCGGCCCAGATCCGCCAGGACACGGACCGCGTCTTCACGCTGTTCCCGCGCCTGGCCGAGCGCCGCAAGCAGGCGGCCGGCACCTTGTCCGGCGGCGAGCAGCAGATGGTGGCCATGGGCCGCGCGATGATCGCGCGTCCCAAGCTGCTGTTGCTGGACGAACCCTCGATGGGACTGGCGCCGCTGATGGTGGAAAAGGTCTTCGAGGTGGTGCGCACCATCGCCAGCGAAGGCGTCACCATCCTGCTGATCGAGCAGAACGCGCGCCTGGCGCTGGAGAACAGTCATCGCGGCTACGTGATGGAATCGGGCGAGATCATCCTGTCCGGCAAGTCGGGCGACATGCTGCACGATCCCAAGGTGCGGGCGGCCTACCTGGGTGAAGTCGAAGAACACGCCTGAGCCCGAGGTTCGGTGCGTGAAAAAGCCGGCGCGAGAGGATCGCGCCGGCTTTTTTTTCATCGCCAGGCGGGGAGAGGGCGGATGCCCGGACTCATGCCGGCGGGGGCTGGAACAGACCGCGCAGCACGGCGATCAGGATGTCGCCGGCGGACGCCGCGCCATACAGCGCATGATCGATGGCCTGGCTGCGCGCCAGGGCCATGAGGCTGCCGGCCAATTCCTCGGCGGGAACGGGCGGCGTCCGTCCTGCGAGCGCGAACAATCGTTCCAGCAATTGCGCGTAGATCCGTCGCTGGTCCGCCATCAGCGCGGCGTAGGCCCGGCCGAATTCCGGATTGCGCGCGGCCAGCAGTTGCAGCTCGGTCGCGAGCAGGGCCTGGGAGGCATCCATGCCGAAATCGCGCGCCCAGTGCTCCAGCGCCTCGAAGGCCTTGCCGAAGTCCTGGCCCGCCGTGGCCACCGAGCCTGTGATGCGTTCGGCTTCCTGCGCCTTGTGCTGGCGCAGCAGGTCCAGCAGCAGGTCTTCCTTGCTCTGGAAATTGGAGTAGAAGGCGCCTTGGGTATAGCCGGCCTCCCTGGCGATATCGCGCACGGTGGTGGATGCGAAGCCGCGCTCGGCGACTTGCTTGCAGGCCGCGGCGATCAGGCGCTGGCGCGTCTGTTCCTGGCTTTCTTCACGTGTCAGGCGGGGGTGTGGCATTTTAAATATCGATAGATATCTGGATTGACTGATTTTGCCGGATGAGGATACCATCTGCTATTTAAATATCATTTGATATCTGAAAAGGGCGCATCCTGGACCTGGGCGCGCGCCCAATCACCCCGGAGAGATCGCTACATGCACCACCAAGACCATCAGGCGCCGTCACAGGCTGGCGCCGTGCGCAACCAGGGTGTCCAGGCACAGGAGCCCCGGGCCCGGCCCATCCGGCAGGCCTTCGTCACCGGCGCCACGGGCCTGCTGGGCAACAACCTGGTGCGCGAACTGGCGGCGCGCGGCATCGCGGTGCGGGCGCTGGCCAGATCCGTGGACAAGGCGCGCCAGCAGTTCGCGGATCTGCCGCAGGTGCAGGTGGTGAAGGGCGACATGGGCGAGGTCGGCGCCTTCGCTGCCGCGCTGGCCGGCTGCGATGTGGTGTTTCATGCCGCCGCCCATTTCCGTGACAGCTACAAGGGCGGCCGCCACTGGGACGAACTGCGGCGCATCAACGTGGACGGCACGGCGGCGCTGATTGCCGCGGCGCATGCCGCGGGCGTGCGTCGATTCGTGCATACATCCTCGATTGCCGTGCTCGACGGACCGCCCGGCACGCTGATCGATGAAACCTGCGACCGCCTGCCCGCCGATGCTGACGACTACTACCGCAGCAAGATACTGGCCGACGACGCGGTGCGCGCGTTCCTGCGCCTGCATCCCGATATGCACGCGTGTTTCGTTCTGCCGGGCTGGATGTGGGGGCCGGGCGATATCGGGCCGACCTCGGCGGGGCAACTGGTCAATGACGTGGCGCGCGGCAAGCTGCCGGGGCTGGTGCCCGGCAGTTTCTCGGTGGTCGATGCCCGCGACGTGGCGCTGGCCCAGATTGCCGCGGCCGAACGTGGTCGCCGGGGCGAACGCTATCTGGCGGCCGGGCGCCACATGGAAATGGGGGAACTGATCCCGCTGCTGGGGCAGGTGGCCGGAATTCCCGTGCCGACGCGCAAGCTGCCGCTGTCCTTGCTGTACGCGCTGGCGGCCATTCAGGAAGTCTATGCGCGCATCACGGGCAAGCCGGTGCTGCTGGGGCTGGCGACGGTGCGACTGATGGCGCGCGAGGCGGGGCGGACCCGCTTCAATCCGGCCAAGAGCGAGCACGAACTGGGCCTGCATTTTCGTCCGCTGGCGCAGACGCTGGCCGATACCGTGGGCTGGTATCGCCAGCATGGCTGGTTCTGAACGGGTAGCCAGGGCCGTGCCCCCGGGCGCGGCCCTGGCGTGCCAGCGCGATGCTCAGGCGGGCGCCGTCGCGATGCGCCTCCTGCCTATCATCAGCGCGATGAACGCCGCGACGATGCCGGTCATGCCGGCCAGCACGAAGGCCGTCAGGTAGCTGCCTTGCGACTGCCGCACGAAGCCGGCCATCCAGGCCGCGCTGGCCGCGCCCAGCTGGTGGCCGGCGACGATCCAGCCGAACACGATCGAAGCGTCGCGCTCGCCGAAGGCTTCGGTGGTCAGGCGCAGCGTGGGCGGCACGGTGGCGATCCAGTCCAGGCCGAAGAAGATGGCGAAGATCGACAGGCTGTAGAACGAGAAGTCGGAATAGGGCAGGTAGATCAGCGACAGCCCGCGCAGCCCGTAATACACGAACAGCAGCTTGCGCGGATCGTAGCGGTCGGTAAGCCAGCCCGAAGCGGTGGTGCCGACCAGATCGAAGACGCCCATCAGCGCCAGCAGGCCGGCGGCCTGCACTTCGGGCATGCCATGATCGCCGCAGAGCGCGATCAGGTGCGTGCCGACCAGGCCGTTGGTGGTGAAGCCGCAGATGAAGAACGTGGCGAACAGGAACCAGAACGTGCGCGTGCGTGCGGCCCGGCCCAGCGCACCGAAGGTGGCGGCGATCATGCCGGTGCGCGGCGCGGCCGGCGCCGGCGGCGAGGCGGGATCGCTGCCGTAAGGCACCAGTCCGACCTGCGCGGGCCGGTCCGGCACCAGCCACCAGGCCAGCGGCACCAGGGCCGCCGCGGCCGCGGCCACGGCCCAGACCACGCGGGTCCAGTCGCCGGAGGAAGCCAGCGCGGCCAGGGCAGGCAGGAACACCAGCGTGCCGGTCGCGGCGCTGGCGGTCAGCAGGCCCATCACCAGTCCGCGATGGGCGCTGAACCAGCGATTCACGACCGTGGCGCCCAGCACGATGGCGACCGCGCCCGAGCTGATGCCCGAGAACACGCCCCAGCTCAGCAGCAGGTGCCAGGGTTCGGTCATATAGGCGCTGGCCGCGCTGGACGCGGCCATCAGGCTCAGCGCGCCAATGAGCACCCGGCGCAGGCCGAAGTGTTCCATCGCGGCGGCGGCGAAGGGACCGACCAGTCCATAGAGGAAGATCCCCAGCGCGGCGGCGAATGAAATCGAGCTGCGGCTCCAGCCGAAGGATTCCTCCAGCGGCACCAGCAGCACGCTGGGCGTGGACCGCAGGCCGGCCGACACCAGCAGCGACAGGAAGATCACCGCGACGACCACGAAGGCGTACCGCTGGCCGGCGCGGCGGAACGGGAATGGGGGGTGGGGTATACTCATGTTACTGACCGGTACGTGTTGAGATGTGCGAATCGTACGTACCGGTTAGTAACGCCGTCAAGTTGTTTTTGCGCGACCGGGCGGCCCTTCTTTGCACAGGAGCGACACATGGCCAGCAAATCCACCGTTGCGCGCAAGCGTCCGGCCGCCGGCGCGGCGGACGCGCAATCCCCGGACAAGCCGCTGCTGGCGGCGGACCGGATACGCCGCACCGCCAGGGAAATGTTCTATCGCGACGGCATCCGCGCCGTGGGCGTGGACGCCATCGTCACCCAGGCCGGGGTGACCAAGCCCAGCCTGTACCGCAGCTTCGCGTCCAAGGACGAGCTGGCGGCCGCCTATCTGCGCGACTACGACGCCGAGTTCTGGGGGCGCTTCAACGCCGCCTGCGACGCGCATCCGGGCGATCCGAGGGCGCAGCTGATGGCCTACCTGACCGGGCTGAGCCAGCGCGCCGTGCAGGCCGGCTACCGGGGTTGCGGCCTGACCAACGCCGCCGTCGAATACCCGGAGGATCCGCATCCGGCGCGCGCCGTGGCCGTCGAGCACAAGGTCGAGCTGCGCCGGCGGCTGGCCGACATGGCGCGCGGCATGGGCGCGACCGATCCGCAGGCGCTGGGCGACGGCCTGCTGTTGCTGCTCGAAGGGGCGTTCGTATCCAGCCAGCTGTTCCACGAGGGCGGACCCGCCGGGCAACTGGCCCAGGCCGCCGGACGGCTGATCGACGCCTGGGTCGGTCCGACGCCGGATGTTGCGCCGCGGCGCGCGGGCGATTAAGGCGCGGCCGGTCTAGTTCGATAGGTTTAGGGGCTAGTCCGCATTAAGCAAGAGATGAAAATCTGATAGGAAAATTGCATTGCGGCGCGGGTCACGCGGATCTAGCATGGGCTGATGCTGGTTCCTAGTCGTGAGTTCTCCGGGAGAGAATCATGAGCGATGCCACGTTGAAGCATGCACGCATGTCCGACGAGCTGGAACGGACCCTGATCCAGGAAGCCATCCAGGCGCAAGCCTTGTCGGACGGGCCCTTCGGACGCCAGGCCTGGCGGCGGCTGAAGCTGCGCATGGCGGCCTTCGGCGGCGCCTTGGGCGAGATGCTGCATGACATGGATGCCGGACGCCGGCACCATCCGGTGATTTCTGCCTATCGGGACGCCTCCCGCAAGGGCAAGTGAAAAAGACGCCAGCGCGATGCTGGCGTCTTTTTTGTTTGCCATGACGCGGTTGCGCGCGGATGCCGCGTTACAGCAAGGTATCGGCCAGCAGATAGCCATCCAACGCGATGATGCCGACGGTGGCCGCGATGGCAGCCCAGGCCCAGGCGCCGCGCAGCGCGTGCCGGCCCATGATGGACTTGCGGCAGGCCAGCAGCACCAGCGGCGCCAGCGCGAAGGGCAGGGCCAGGCTCAGGATCACCTGGCTCAGCACCAGCAACCCGTCGGGATCCTGGCCGCCCGAGTAGCCGAGCAGGCCCGCCGCGGCCGCGCCCGCGATCAGCCGGGTGACCAGCGCGCGGCGGCGGTCGGACCAGTTCCTGCCGGCCTGGAAGCCGCGCGACAGGATGCGGCCGGCCAGCACCCCGGTGATGGTGGAGCTTTGCCCGGCGGCGTACAGCGCCACCGCGAAGATGATGGCTGCGCCCGCGCCCAGCGTGTGGCCGATGGCCGCGTGGGCGTCGTCCAGGCTGGAGACGATGAGGCCGGGGCCGGACAGGGATGCGGCGGCCACGATCATGATGGCCGCGTTGATCAGCATGGCCACGCCCAGCGACAGCGCGGTGTCATTGCGCGCCACGCGCATCGCGATGTCGCGCGCGTCCGCAGGCAGGCTGCGGGCGCGTTCGGCCAGCGAGCCCGAATGCAAGTAGAGGTTGTGCGGCATCAGCGTCGCGCCCAGGATGCCCAGCGCGATCAGGAAGCCCTGCGGATCGCGCAGCGCGCCGCCGGTCCGGGCGACGCCTTGCGCGACCTCGGTCCAGGCGGGATTGGCCTTGAACAGCAAAAACACGAACGATGCGGCCACGATGGCCAGCAGCACGGCGATGACGCGTTCGTGGCGGTCGGCGTTGCCGCGCGTCAGCGCCAGTACGGCGAAGGTGCCGACGCCTGTCACCGCCACGCCGCCCAGCAGGGGCAGGCCGAACAGCAGGCGCAGCGCGATGGCGCCGCCGACCAGCTCGGCCAGCGCGGTCGCGAGAATGGCGGCCTCGCCGGCCAGCCAGGCGGCCTTGGCCATGCGGGGGGAGAGGTGGCGCGCGGTCAGGGTGGCCAGATCCTGGCCCGTGGCCAGCGCCAGCCGCGACACCAGCACCTGGAAGCCCAGGGCCAGCAGCGCGGATGCGATGACCACCGACAGCAGGCCGTAGCCGAAGCCGCTGCCGCCGGCGATGTCGGTGGCCCAGTTGCCCGGGTCGATGTAGCCGACGGCGACCAGTAGGCCCGAGCCGACCATGCGCCGCATGCTGGTGGACAGCTGGGCGTTCTGCGCCAGGGCGGATTTGCCGCCCGACATCGCGACGATGAGTCCGGTCATGAACCACTCCTGAGAATGGTTCTCATTATTCTCTTAGGCAGAACGCCCGTCAAATTGATTTTCGCCAAGCCCGGGATAGGGCGGTCCAATGATGCGGCGGGCGGCGCGCCCCGGCTGGCCGGGGCAGGCGCGAGGCGGCGGACCGGCCTCAGGCCTTCAGTCGCGCGTCCATGGTGATCTTCGCCTTCAGGACCTTGGACACCGGGCAGCCGGTCTCGGCCTTGCGGGCCGCGTCTTCAAAGGCCTGGGCGCTGGCGCCCGGGATGACGGCTTCCACGGTCAGGTGCACGGCGGTGATGGCGAAGCCGCCGTCGGCCTTGTCCAGCGTGACCTCCGCCTTGGTGTCCAGTCGCTGGGCAACCATGCCGGCCTCGGCCAGGATGTTGGACAGCGCCATGGTGAAGCAGCCGGCATGGGCCGCGCCCAGCAGTTCCTCGGGATTGGTGCCGGGCGTGTCGCCGAAGCGGGTGTTGAAGCCGTAAGGCTGTTCCTTGAGCGCGCCGCTTTGCGTGGAGATCGTGCCCTTGCCGGTCTTCAGATCGCCCGACCAGGCGGCGGTTGCGGTTTTCTTCATGGGTAGACTCCTTCATCAGGGAAAAGGTGAGGCGTCCGCCACGCCGGTGCGCCGTTGCGGCGAAGCCTGGCAGTCATGTTACGGCGACCGGACGCGGGCCCGGGCAAGCCGATGTAACCGCAAGCCCGCGCCATTGCATCGACATCGAGTGCGCGCGCGGCGATGCGCTTGCCAGCAGGCGCGCGCGCCGTCACACTGGCCCTCGAACAATTACATACAGGTGCGGAATCAAGATGCTGGTGATCGACACGGAACAAACCCGCGGCGCGCTGTCCTTCGAACAGGCCATTCCCGCGCTGCGCGAGGCCTTCGCGCAAGGCGCTCACGTGCCGGCCCGCCATGTGCACGCGATCGAGTCCGGTGGCGCGCATGGCACCTCGCTCATCATGCCGGCCTGGAACGAACGCGGTTATTTCGGCGTGAAGGTGATCAATATCTTTCCCGAGAACACGCGCCAGTCGCTGCCGGGCCTGCACGCGACCTATAACCTGTACAGCGCCCGCAGCGGCGTGCCGCTGGCGCAGGTCGATGGCGACATCGTCACGGTGTTCCGCACCGCCGGCGCGGCGGCGCTGGGCGCTTCGTACCTGGCGCGGCCGGACGCCGCCGTGTTGCTGATCGTGGGCTCCGGCCGCATCGCCGGATTGCTGGCGCAGGCGATGCGCGCGGTCCGGCCGATCCGCAAGGTGCTGGTGTGGAACCTGCGGGCGGCCGGCGCGCAGGCGCTGGCCGAGGAGCTGCGCGCGCAGGGGTACGACGCGGCCGCGACCGAGGATCTGGAAGTGGCGGTGCGGCAGGCGGACATTGTCAGCTGCGCCACCTTGTCCACCGTGCCGCTGGTGCATGGCGCCTGGCTGCAACCCGGCACGCACCTGGACCTGATCGGCAGCTTCAAGCCCGACATGATCGAAACCGACACGGCCTGCTTCGACGGCACGTCCGTCTATGTGGATACCGATGAAGCGCCGACCAAGGCCGGCGACCTGCTGGCCGCGTTCCAGGCCGGCGTGCTGAAGCGCGAAGACCTGCGCGGCACGCTGGCGGATCTGGTGTCGGGCAAGGCGCCGGGCCGCCGCGACGCGCGCGAGATCACCGTATTCAAGGCGGTCGGCAGCGCGCTGGAGGACCTGACGCTGGCGGCGCTGGTCTACGAGAACCGCACGGGCGCGAACCCGATGAACTGAAGACGCGAGGCAGTCGCCACGCCGCGCGCGCCCGGATGCGCCGCGCCACGCGCCTTGACGCGCCGCGCAAGGGACGCCGCCGGTTTGGGCTACTATCCCCGTGCCCGTTTTTGCCGTACCGGCCTTTGCTTTTCATGAGATCCGCTGTCATGTCCCGCCTGCTCGCGCGCCTCGCCTGCGTCGCCGTCCTGTCCGTTCCCGCCCTGTCCGCCCATGCCGAAATCGTGATCGGGGTGGATGTGTCCACCACCGGCGCCGCCGCGGCCATCGGTATCCAGACCAACAACGCGGTCCGGCTGTGGCCGGCCACGCTGGGCGGACAGCCCGCCCGCTACGTGGTGCTGGACGACGGCACCGATGTGAGCCGCGCCGTGAAGAACATGCGCAAGCTGACCTCGGAGGACAAGGTCGACGCCATCGTCGGCCCCAACATCACGGCGGCCGCGCTGGCCGGCCTGGATGTGCTGGCCGAGACCGGCACGCCGATGATCGCGTTGGCGGCCTCCAGCGTGATTGTCGAGCCGCTGTCCGATCCCAAGCGCGCCTGGGCCTTCAAGATGCCGCAGAACGACTCGCTGATGGCCACCGCCCTGGTCCAGGACATGAAGAAGAAGGGCCTGAAGAACGTGGCCTTCATCGGCTTCGCCGATTCCTATGGCGACAGCTGGTGGAAGGAATTCAGCGCCGCCGCCGGCGCCGACCTGAAGATCGTGGCGCAGGAACGCTTCCAGCGCACCGACGCGTCGGTGATGGGCCAGGTGCTCAAGCTCATCGCCGCCAAGCCCGACGCGGTGCTGATCGCCGGCGCCGGCACGCCCTCGGCCCTGCCGCAGAAGACGCTGCTCGAACGCGGCTATGGCGGCGTCATCTACCAGACGCACGGCATCGGTACGCTGGAATTCCTGCAGGTCGGCGGCAAGGACGTGGAAGGCACGCTGTTTCCCACCGGCCCCGGCGTGGTGGCGCGCGAGTTGCCCGATTCCAATCCGGTCAAGCAGGTGGCGGTCGCGTTCGCGGACAAGTATGAAGCCCAGTACGGCGCCCATACGCTGACCCAGTTCGCCGGCGACGCCTACGGCGCATGGATGCTGCTGGATTCGGCCGTGGCCCGCGCCCTGAAGGGCGGCGCCAAGCCCGGCACGTCGGAATTCCGCAAGGCGCTGCGCGACGCGTTGGAGTCGACCCGCGACCTGGCCGTGCCCAATGGCGTGTTCAACATTTCCAAGGAAGATCACCAGGGCTTCGACGAGCGTGCCCGCGTGATGGGCGTGGTCAAGAACGGCCGTTTCTCCTACGCCGGGCAATAAGGACACGTCTTGTAGCGATCCCTCGCATTCGCCGCCGCTGCCCAGGGCGGCGACTCTCCAAGCAGGCCTCGGCCTGCTTTTTTATGTTCATATGATTAGTGATGAAATTATTTATTGACGTATGATTTCTAGCGAAGACATTGCGACATGGGAGAAAACGATGAGCGAGACCACTCTGCCGCGCGCTTCCCGCCGCCACGCCTGGCTGGCAGGCATGCTGCTGGTCCTGGGCGCAGCCGGGCTGACAGGCTGCTCGGACTCCGGTTCCGACAGCCAGGCCGGCTCAGCGGGCGCCAAGGGAGCCGTCAGCACGCTGGAGGCGGCCAAGGCGGCCGGCAAGATCCGCATCGGTTACGCCAACGAGGCGCCGTTCGCCTACATGGACAGCCAGCGCGCCGAGGTGACGGGCGAGTCCGTCGAAATCGCCCGGGTTGTGCTCAAGCGCATGGGCGTCAACCAGGTCGAGGGCGTGCTGACCGAGTTCGGCTCGTTGATTCCCGGCCTGCAGGCCAAACGTTTCGACATCATCGCCGCCGGCATGTACGTGACGCCCGAACGCTGCCGCCAGGCGGCGTTCTCCAATCCCACCTATGGCGTGAGCCAGGCCCTGTTGGTCAAGCAGGGCAATCCCAAGAACCTGCACAGCTACGAGGACGCGGCCAGGAACCCCAACGCCAGGCTGGGCGTGGTGGTGGGCGCGATCGAATCGGACTACGCCGCCAGCCTCAAGGTGCCGCCTGACCGCACCATCGTGTTTCCCGACGCGGTGAGCGCGCTGGCCGGCGTGCAGGCCGGGCGCGCCGACGCCTATGCCGCCACCGCGCTGACCGTGAACGACCTGATGGGCAAGGCCGGCAAGGACAGCGGCCTGGAAAAGGCCGAGCCCTTCACCGATCCGGTGATCGACGGCAAGGGCGTGCGCGGCTATGGCGCCTATGCCTTCCGCAAGGAAGACCAGGCCTTCGTCGACGCGTTCAACGCCGAGCTGGCCAAGTTCCTGGGCACCGAGGAGCACAAGAAACTGGTCGCGCCCTTCGGCTTCACGGCCGAGGAGCTGCCCAAGGGCATGACGGCGGCCAAGCTGTGCGCGGGCCAGTGAGGGTGGCGCCATGACGAGCTGGATCGATACCCTGGGCGAGCTGGCGCCGCCGCTGCTGGACGGGCTGGGCGTGACGCTGCAAGTCATGGCGGGCGCCGCCGCGTTGGCCGCGCCGCTGGCCGTGGTCGCGGGCGTCGGCCGTCTGTCGACGCGGCGCCCGCTGCGCTGGCTGGCCTCCGTCTACGTCGAGGTATTCCGTGGCACCTCCGCGCTGGTGCAGCTGTTCTGGTTCTACTTCGTGCTGCCGCTGTTCGGCCTGCAATTGCCCGCCATGCTGGTCGGCATCGTGGTGCTGGGCCTGAACGCCGGCGCCTATGGCGCCGAGGTGGTGCGCGGCGCGATCCGGGCCGTGCCGCCGGGCCAGCGCGAGGCGGGCGTGGCGCTGAACTTCACGCGCGGGCAGATCCTGCGGCGGCTGGTCTTGCCGCAGGCCGTGCCCGCCATGCTGCCGCCGGCAGGCAATCTGTTGATTGAACTGCTCAAGAACACCGCGCTGGTGTCGCTGGTGACCATCACCGACCTGACCTTCCGAGGCCAGCTGCTGCGCAGCGAGACCTTGCGCACCACCGAGATCTTCAGCCTGATGCTGCTGATGTACTTCGCCGTGGCCTTGCTGATCACCGCGGGCGTGCGCCTGTTTGAACGGAGGCTGCGCATCCGATGACGCCGATATTCGACTGGTCATACGCGCTTGAAATCCTGCCCACGCTGGGCGCCGCCCTGGTCGTCACGATCCAGGCGACCGTGCTGGGCATGCTGGTGGCCGTCACGCTCGGCCTGGCGCTGGCGCTGCTGCGACGCTCCCGGCTGCGGCTGGTGTCATGGCCGGCGGCCTTCGTGATCGAGTTCGTGCGCAGCACGCCGCTGCTGGTGCAGATGTACTTCCTGTTCTATGTCCTGCCGCTGACCGGCTTGCGCATGTCGCCGCTGGCCACCGGGGTGCTGGCGCTGGGCCTGCACTACGCCGCCTATTGCGCCGAGGTGTACCGCGCCGGCATCGAAGCCGTACCCAGGGGGCAGACCGAGGCCGCCATCGCTCTGAACCTGCCGCGCTGGCGCACGGCGGTGGACGTGGTGCTGCCGCAGGCGATTCCGCCGGTGGTGCCTGCATTGGGCAACTATCTGGTCGCCATGTTCAAGGACACGCCCTTGCTGTCGGCCATCACGGTGGTGGAGCTGTTGCAGCAGAGCAAGATGCTCGGCTCGGCCACGTTCCGCTACACCGAGCCCCTGACCCTGGTGGGCGCGCTGTTCCTGGCGTTGAGCCTGCTGGCGGCCTGGGGCGTGCGCGGGCTGGAAACCCGCCTGCAACGCCATGGAGGAAAACGATGAGCGCCAGTGTGAACATCCGCGACCTGCGCAAGCGCTACGGCGATCTGGAGGTGCTCAAGGGCATCAATCTGGAGATCCCGTCCGGCCAGACCGTGGCCGTGATCGGCCCGTCCGGCTCGGGCAAGTCGACCTTGCTGCGCGTATTGATGACGCTGGAGCGGCCCAGCGGCGGCGAGATCGAGATCGACGGCGTGCCCATGTGGACGGACGCCGGCGGCAAGCCGGCGGGGCTGCATTCGCCTCACTTGCGCAAGGTGCGCGGCAAGATCGGCATGGTGTTCCAGCACTTCAACCTGTTTCCCCACATGACCGCGCTGGGCAACGCCATGGAGGCGCCGCTGCGGGTACAGGGCCTGAGTCGCGAGCAGGCGCGCGAGCGCGGCGTCGAATACCTGGAGATGGTGGGCTTGGGCGACAAGCTGGACACCTATCCCGCGCAGCTGTCCGGCGGCCAGAAGCAGCGCGTTGGCATTGCGCGGGCCCTGGCCATGTGTCCGGAGATCATGCTGTTCGACGAGGTGACGTCGGCGCTGGATCCCGAGCTGGTGGGCGGCATCCTGCAGATCCTGCGCGACCTGTCCGCGCGCCGCAGCATGACCATGATCATCGTCACCCACCAGATGAAGTTTGCCGAGCGCAGCTCGGACCGCACGCTGTTCTTCGACGAAGGCAATATCGTCGAGGACGCGGAGTCCGCCACGCTGTTCAGCCAGCCCAGGGAAGCCCGTACGCGGCAGTTCCTGGACAGCGTGATCGAAGGGCAGTGAACGGAGGCGGGGGCGGAGGGCGGGGGCAGGCATGTCGCGCGTGTCCGGCGGCGGGCAGGGAGCGCCGTGTCGTGTGCGCCGGGCGCAGGGCCGCACGGCGGGATTTGACCCTGTCGCGGCGTCAGGGATCGGCCCGTGCGCGGCGCGCCGGCGCTATGCTGTGCGCTTCATTGCCCGGAGACGCTTGCGCATGAGCCAATTGTTCACCCCCACCCAGGCCGGTCCCCTGCGACTGGCCAACCGCATCGTGATCGCGCCCATGTGCGAATACTCGGCCGACGCCGGCTGTGCCACCGACTGGCACATGATCCACCTGGGCCATCTGGCCTTGTCCGGCGCGGCGCTGCTGTTCGTCGAAGCGACGGCGGTGGAGCCCGACGGCCGCATCACGCCCGGCGATCTGGGCTTGTGGTCCGATGAAACCGAGGCCGCGCTGGGCCGCGTGGTGACGGCCATGCGCCGTTATTCGCCGATCAAGCTGGGCATCCAGCTCGGCCACGCCGGGCGCAAGGCGTCCAGCCACGCCCCCTGGGATGGCGGGCAGCTGGTGCCGTCCGCTGAAGGAGGCTGGCAGGGCTGGGCGCCCTCGGCGCTGCCGCACAATGAATCCGAGCCGGCGCCGCAGGCGCTGGATTCCGCCGGCCTGGCCCGCGTGCGCGATGCGTTCGTGGCCAGCGCCCGACGCGCGTTGCGGCTGGGTTTCGACGCCATCGAGTTGCACGCGGCGCATGGCTACCTGATGCACCAGTTCCTGTCGCCGCTGGCGAACCGGCGCGACGACGCTTATGGCGGTTCGCTGGAAAATCGCATGCGCTTCCCGCTGGAAGTGTTCCAGGCGCTGCGCGACGTGGTGCCGGCATCCGTCGCGCTGGGCGTGCGCGTGTCCGCCACGGACTGGGTGGAGGGCGGATGGGACCTGGAGCAGACCACGGCCTTCGCCGACGCGCTGAAGGCGCGCGGCTGCGACTTCATCGATGTGTCCAGCGGCGGCGTGTCGCCGCAGCAGAAGATCCCGGTCGCGCCGAACTACCAGGTGCCTTTCGCCGCTGAGATCAAGCGCCGCGTCGGCATGCCCACGATCGCGGTGGGACTGATCACCGAGGCCGCCCAGGCCGAGGAGATCGTGGCCAGCGGGCAGGCAGACATGGTGGCGCTGGCGCGCGGCATGCTGTACGACCCGCGCTGGCCCTGGCATGCGGCCGCGCAGCTCGGTGGACAGGTCGACGCGCCGCGCCAGTACTGGCGTTCGCAGCCGCGCGAGCACAAGGCGCTGTTCGGGGAAACGCGCTTCGGCCAGCGCTGACGCGGATTCGGCACGCAAGAAAAAGCGCCGCTGGCAAGGCGGCGCTTTTTTTATCTGGAACCGCCGCTGCGGACCAGGAACTACAGCTTGGCGTAGGCCTGCTCCAACTGGTCCAGCAGCTGGTCGGCGAAATCGGCCTGCGCCGGGTCCAGCGCGGACATCAGGCGGGCCAGCACCACGTTGTCTTCCTCGCCATTCCAGATCTTGATGTAGGTGCCTTCCTTGTAGCCGTGCCGCTGGCGGAAGAGGTTCAGCACGTTCTTGGACACGTACTGGGTGTAGGCGTCGTTCCAGCCCATCTCGCAGGCGGTCATGGTGCGTTCCAGGACCTTGAAGCTGGCGCGGCCGCACACGGCCAGTCCGCCGATCAGTTCCAGCAGCTCGGGCACGTCCAGCGTGGCCAGCTCGCGCGCGGCGCCGTCCAGCGTGACGGTGCCAGGACCGGCTAGGTCGCGCATCAGCTCGGCCGCGGCGCCTTCGATCGATCCGCCTGCCTGGACGATGGTGTGCGACAGGTAGAAGTGCAGGATGTCGACCAGTTCCATCTGCACCTGGGGCAGGTCGATGGTCTGCTTCTTCCACCACTTCCAGCCGTGGTGTTCCAGCGCCTCGGCCGATTCCACGAACGCGGCGCGCAGGAAGCGCGAGCCGCTGGTCACCCAGGCGGGATTGATCATGCTGTTCAGGTGATCCTGCAGTTTCAGCATCGTGGCCGCTTGGGCCGGGTTCAATCCGACGGGTGTGTTCACTTTCGCTCCGTATGTTTGACGCGGGAATACCTGCGCGGATCGCGCGCAGGGCGCAGATGTTAGCACTCCGTGGCGTTGCGCCGGCCGTGCCCGGGCGCTGGCCGGGCAGCCGGCCGCACTCCGCATCTGGCTAGCCGTATCCGGTCGGCGGCAGCCGGCAGGCCGCATCTGGCGGGGCCATGCCGGCAGGGGACGCGCCAGGCCTGGCTGCTGCTAGCCATCCTTGCGGTAGGTGGACTTCAGCGGCGGCAGTTTGCCGGCGGGCGGCTTGCCGGGCTTGCGGGCGTCGCCGGCGGCCTTGAACAGCATGAAGGCGAAGAAGGCCAGGAACACCGCGGGCATGAAATCGTCCAGTCCGGCCTGCGGGCTGTTCAGCGCCTGCAGCGCGATGCGCGCCGCGATCAGGCCGACCACCGTCGCGGCCACCGTCAGCACCTTGCCGACGCCGCGCTTGGCGGCGGTCTTGGCCAGCGTCGCGGCGTCGCTATCTGATTGTGCGGGGGGCAACTTGGACTGCGGCGCGGGCGGCGTGCCGCCATTGCCCCAGGGCGCGGACGACAGCGGGCTCGCCGACGAGGACGCGCTGCCGGATGTCGCGCCGGGAGACCGCGTCGCTTCAGGCGAAGGCGCGCTGGGCAAGCCCGACGCGCCGGAACGGCTCAGTTCTTCGACATAGCGCGCGTAATCGCCATTCTTCGGTTCGCCGCCCAGAGCCATCAGCCATCTCCATTTCCGTCATTCCAGCACTATATGCCATCCACGCAGCCCGCAGCCCGTCCAGCGCATCGCAGCTCTCCCAGAGCGGGGCCGCGTGGATCCGGCTTCGCTGGTCCTCAGCGGCGCCCCCTCAACGGGGAGGCGCGCAAGCGCTTCCGGGGGTATCCATGCTCCGGTCCGCAGGGCGTCCCTAGAGAGGGGGGCGCGTCGCGCTTCGGGGCTGCTGGGGCCTCCCTTTTTTGCGCAGCATGGCGACCAGCAGCCCGACGCCCAGCAGCACCGAAAAGCCGGCGCCGATCAACATGGCGATCTGTTGCGCGTTTTCCGCCGAGCCCAGGCTGCGCGCGGTGACATACCCCGGCGCCAGCATCAGCGGCATCCACAGGATGGCGGAGGACACATTGGCCAGCTGGAAGCGGCCATGCGCCATGCCCATGACGCCGGCCACGGTGGGGATGGTGGAACGGATCGGCCCGAGGAACCGGCCGATCAGCACCGAGGCGAAGCCATAGCGGTAGAAGAACAGCCTGGCGCGCGCCACCGCTGTGCGTTGCTGTTTGAGCGGCCAGCGGCGCAGCACGCCGGGGCCGGCCCAGCGGCCCAGCCCGTAGGACAGCGCGTCGCCCACGATGGCGCCGGCGACACCCCAGGCCAGCACGTTCCAGGGATCCAGCGTGCCGGCGCCGATCAGGCCGCCGGTCAACAGCATCAGCGCCGTGGCGGGAATGAACAGGCCCACCAGCACCAGGGATTCTCCCAGCGTGAGCAGGAAGGTGATCGGTCCGGCCCAGACCTGGTTGGCCTCGATGAACATGCCGATCTGGTCTATGTATTGATCCATGTGCGGAAGTTGAATATCAGCTGAATGCAATCGGGTATCTTAACGCCTGCATTGTGGGACCGGCATGCGTCGGCCATATGAATGAAGCCGATTGTCGGAGGATCATGGATTCCGTTACACAAGCCGTGTTGGGCGCCGGCATACAGGGTGCCCTGCTGGGGCGTTTCCAGGGGCGCAAGGCGCTGCTCTGGGGGGCCGCGCTGGCGACCGTGCCGGACCTGGACGTGCTGATGCGCTATCCAGACCCGGTTTCATTGATGACCTATCACCGGGGGTTTTCCCATTCGCTGTTCGTCCTGACCGGCCTGGCGGCGCTGCTGGCCTGGCTGATACGTCGGTATTGGCCGCAGGCTCCTTATGGGGGCAGGCGGCTGTTCCTGACGCTCTGGCTGGTTTTGGTGACACATCCTTTGCTGGACGCCTTCACCGTCTATGGCACCCAGCTGTTCTGGCCGCTGGCGCCGGTGCCGGAAAGCTGGGCGGCCGTGTTCATCATCGACCCGGTCTATACGGTGCCGCTGCTGGCGGCGTCGCTGTATGCGGTCGCCGCGGGCATGACGGCGCGCGCGCGCGGATTGCTGGCGACGGCGCTGGCATTCAGCACGGTCTATCTGGGTTTCGGTCTGGCGGGCAGGGTGGCGGCCGAACACCGCGTGCGCGATGCCATGGTCGCGCAAGGCATCGAGGTCACGGCCTTGCGCGCCGTGCCCATGCCGTTCAATACGCTGGTATGGCGCGTGCTCGCCAAGACGCCGGACGATCACTATTACGAAGCCGTATCGGGCTGGTTTGATCGGACGTCGCCGGAATGGCTGCGCCTGCCGCTCAACCCGGATGCTGGAGCCAACCTGGCCGGATCCGCGCTGCACGACCGGCTGCGCTGGTTCACCGGCGACTGGCTGCGCCATGACGTGATCGGCGATGCGCTGGTGGTGACCGACCTGCGCATGGGCGTGGCGGGGCACTACACCTTCCGTTTCAAGATGGCCGAGCGCGCGCCGGGGGCCGGCTGGATCGCGGTCGTGCCCAGCCGCTGGCCCAGCGCCAGCGGGGGCTGGCCGGAGCTGAAACTGGTATTGGCGCGCATTCTGGATGCGCAGCCGCCGTTGCCGCTGCGAGCTTGGTCGGACCAGGCCTTGCGCTAGGTTCGTGCCCATGCCGGCCGCGCACCGCCGCGCGGCCGTCAACCGCATCGTCGTCGCCAGGCGCGAGGCCGCGCCATGGCGCTTCACCCTGCGTCGCATTCTTGTCTTCCATTGTGCAAGGGGGAAGGGGGAACTCGTATTTTTACTAGCTAGATTTCGTTTTCGTTCAAGAGACCCGAAATGTGCCCGCTGGCAAAGTACCCGAATCCTTGATCCGGGTGCTTCAAACGGGCTGTATCCGCATCAGGGAACGGCATCAGGATTCCGGGTTTCCGGTACTCCGCCGATGGCAAGGCCTGGATGCGTCGCCGCGGCGCGCCGGTTTCATCTCTCCAATCAATAAGGAACGACAACGATGAAGCGCAGTTCTCTCTCGTATCTCATTTCTGCCGGCGCGCTGCTGGCGGCTCTGGCGCCGGCGGCTTCGCACGCGCAGGCCGCCTGGGACGGTCAGATCCGCTTCACGGGCAGCGTGTCGGACACCACGTGCTCCGTCAATGGCGGTCAAGGTTCTGCGAGCAACATCACTGATGTGCGGCTTGGCAACGTGGATCCCAATGCGGCGACGAAGGCGCTGGCCGTGGGCGCCAACATTGGCTCCAAGCAGACGTTCAAGATCAGCCTGTCCAATTGCAGCTTGCTCACGCCTCTGCCTACCAACCCGGCCTCGGGCGCCGCACAAACCGAAACGCGAGGCGCCGCCATTGAATTCGACCAGGGTTCGGCGAACATCAATGGAGCCACGGGCAATCTGATGGTCACTGGCTTCCAGCCGGCGAAAGGCATCGAGATCGGCATCTGGAACGCCGGCAATGGCAAGACCAACAAGCTTGACCTCCGAGGCACCATGTCTCCGAGCGACGTACAGACGCTTCAGTTGAGGTTCTCGAACGATTCGGCCGTCACGCAGATCCTTGCCGGAGACCTCACCTTCGAGGCGGGCTATGTCAGGGCCAGCGGCACTCTTGAGTCTGGTAACGCCGGTTCGCAAATCGCATACAAGGTGTCCTACCGATAAGTCGAGGTGCAGGCATGACGCCCATGAAGCGTGTTGCAGTACGTTGGTTGTGCATGGGCGTCATGGCTTGGGTTGCCGGCGCTGGCGTGGCGCAGGCAACCCTGGTTCTGGAGGGAACGCGCATCGTCTATCCAGAGAAGGCCAAGGATGTCAGCATCCGGGTGCGGAATCCGGGCAGCTATCCCATACTCGCTCAGTCCTGGCTTGACGACGGCCGCCCGGATTTGTCGCCCGAAGTGATGGTGGTGCCCTTTATCGTGTCACCCGCCCTGACCAGGGTCGAGCCTGACGGCAGTGCGCTGCTGCGTGTGTTCCACGCCAAACGGCCATTGCCCACGGACAGGGAGTCGCTGTTTTACCTGAACGTAATGGAAACTCCGCCGCGCAGCAGCGAGGAGAATGCGCTGACCTTGCAGTTTCGCACCCGGGTCAAGCTGTTCTTTCGTCCGACCGGATTGTCCGGAGATGCCGGGGACGCGCCAGACAGCTTGAAATGGACGCTGGTCCCAGGCGCAGGCGCCGTTGAGGTGCACAACCCGACGCCGTATCACGTGTCCTTCTTGTCCGTCGAGCTGGAAACGGCGGGGCGTCGCGAGATCCTGGACCGGGCAGGCCAGGACGCCATGGTGGCGCCATTTTCCAAGTTGCGTTTTCCTGTTTCGGCCGGTCGAAATCCCGTGCCGGGCCAAAGTCAGATCCACTACTGGGCCATCAATGATTTTGGCGGCAGGCACTCGTATCAGCGCCCCTTGTCATTGCCCTGACGGGCGCTTCTGAAGGCTCCATTTTTTTCGCAAGGCTAGAACGATGCATTTGACGATGCAGGTGACGGCTCGTCCTGGAAACAGGCGCAAGTCGCGGCAACGGCGGGTCTGGATAGCGGGCCTTTGCATGTTGGTCATTGTGGCGGATGCGCAGGCGCAGGGTAAATCCAAGCAGTACGTGCAGTTCGATTCCAATATGTTGTTGCGCGGCGTCTCGGACGATTCCGTCGATCTCTCCCGGTTCGAAAAGCCTAACGCCGTGTTGCCGGGTCAGTATCGCGTCGATGTGCTGGTGAACGGAAACTGGCGCGGGGCCTCGTTCGTGGAATTCCGCGACGTCGGCCAGGATGGCGCGGCGCCTTGCTACACCGTCGAACTGTTGCGCAGTTCGGGGTTCGACATGGAAAAGCTTGAGCGCCAGGCTGCCGAGCAGGGGCGTCCGGCGCTGGGAGACACGCCCTATTGCGGCGATCTGGCTACCCATGTTCCCGGCGCACAGGCCAGGTTCGACGCGGCGGAACAGCAATTGCTGTTGACCGTGCCCACCATCTACCTGAGTACGAGACGCGCCAGCATCTATGTGGATCCGGCCTTGTCGGACAGTGGCATCACTGCCGCGCGGCTGGGCTATACCGGCAACTACTATTCGCAGTACGTGCGCGGCGGACGTTCCGACGACCGAGGCTACCTGGGTTTGAGCGCCGGGCTGAACGTCGCCTCCTGGCGCGTGCGGCACGATGGCTCGGTGGCTTGGGGATCGCGAGAAGGCTCGCGCTATCAACGGGGCCGGCTGTACGCGGTGACCGGCATCCCGTCCTGGAAATCCGAGCTGCTGTTGGGCGAGACATCTTCCGATGGGCGGTACTTCGATCCGGTTTCGTTTCGCGGCGTGCGCGTGGCCAGCGACGAACGCATGCTGCCCGACGAGCGGCGCAACTACGTGCCGACCATACGCGGCACCGCCCAGACCAATGCCACGGTCAGCGTCTATCAACGTGGCTTCCTGGTCCATGAAACCACGGTCGCGGCGGGGCCGTTCGTCATCGAGGATCTGCAGGCGGCCAGCTATGGCGGCGACCTGGAGGTGCGCATCGTCGAGGCCAATGGCGAAACGCGCCGATTCACGGTGCCTTTCGCCACGACCGTCGAACTGCTGAAGTCCGGCGAAACGCGTTACTCGATGTCGCTGGGGCAGGCCATGGCCTCGGGCTATCGCAGCGGCGGGCCGGCGGTGTTCGAAGGCTTGGTGCGGCGCGGCCTGAGCAATCTGGTCACGGCCTACGGGGGGCTGGCGCTCAGCGGCAACTATCGCTCGGTGTTGCTGGGCGCGGTGCTCAACACCGAATGGGGCGCGTTGGCCGGTGACATCACGGCGGCGACCGCCAAGCTGGCCAATGAAAAATCATCAGGCTCCAGCTATCGTTTGTCATACAGCAAGAATCTGCCCGAGACGGGCACGAATTTCTCGGTGCTGGCATATCGCTATTCGACCAGTGGCTTCGTCGGTTTCAACGAAGCCGTTGCCCAGCGCAACATTCCGAAGTCCGATCGCTACTACGATGCCGGCGGCCGGCTGCGCAACCGCATCGATGTCAACATCAACCAGTCGCTCGGTGACAGGCTGGGCTCCTTTTACCTGAATGGCTCTGCGATCCAGTACTGGAAGCGCGCGGGCCGCAACATCAATTTTGGCGGCGGCTACTACAACAACTGGGGCCGCGTGTCCTACGCGCTGAACGTGCAGCGCAGCACTGTCAACGGCGGTTTGTATTCGCTGGGACGCGAGCGCGAGACCACGGTCACCCTCAACCTGAACATCCCCTTGGGCAAGTCCTACGACGCGCCCCTGCTCAACAGCTACACCAGCCATAGCGGCGCGGGAGGCACCAATTCCGGCCTGAGCGTGGGCGGATCGGCCGGCGAGGACTCGCTGTTCAACTATTCGCTCGGCACCAGCTACAACAGTCGCTCGGGCATGTCATCGGCCAACGGCAACCTGGACTACCTGGGCAGCCTGGCCCAGGTGGGCGCCAGCATCTCGCAGGGGCGCGACTATCGGCAGACCAGCCTGCGCGCCTCGGGCAACGTGCTGGCGCACGCGGGCGGGGTCACGCTGGCGCCGGTCCTGGGCGACACCATCGGCCTGCTGCATGCGCCGGACGCCAAGGACGCGCGGACCACCCGCGACCGCAACAGCCGCATCGATGGGCGGGGCTATGGCCTGGTGCCCTATCTGATGCCGTATCGAAGCAACAACGTGGAACTGGATTCCGCCGACATGGCCGATGACGTAGAGCTGCTGAGCAATATGCGTACCGTGGCACCGCGCGCCGGCGCGGTGGTGCTGCTGTCCTATCCCACCCGCCGGTCCAGGCCCGTACTGGTCGATGGCAAACAGCGGGATGGCGCTCCGCTGCCATTCGGCGCCGAGGTCTACGATCTCGAGGATGGCGAGGTGATCGGCAGCGTTGGCCAGGGCAGCCGCATCGTCATGCGCGTGCGCAAGGATGAAGGCCGCGTCAGCGTGCGCTGGGGATCCAAAGCCGACCAGCGCTGCCGCATCGACTACGCGCTGTCCGAGCGCGAGCGCGGCCAGAGCGGCTTCGATGTGGTCGAGAGCGTCTGCCAGCCGGAGCCGGCATCACCCGCCGGTCCGATGCCGGTGGCGGGGTTGAAGCCATGATCGGCCGGCGCATTCTCGCACTGCGCCACGCGGGCTTGGCCGGCATGGTGATCGTGGCGGCATGGGCCGGGCTGGCCGGCGCCGCCCGTGCGGACATGTCCGTCGATGGCACGCGCTTCGTCTATCCCGCCCGCGAAAAGGCAATCAGCGTCTATGTCGGCAATATCGGCGCCGAGCCGATCCTGGTGCAGTCCTGGCTGGACAGGGGCGAGGCGCGGGACGCCAACGATCTGGCGCGGCTGAAGGTGCCGTTCGTGTTGACGCCGCCGCTCCTGCGCCTGGAGCCGAACGAGCGCAAGGCGGTGCAGTTGCGCTATACCGGCGAGTCCTTGCCCAAGGATCGCGAGTCCCTGTTCTGGGTGAATTTCCTGGAAGTGCCGGTCGTAAGCGACGAGCAGAACAGCCTGCGCCTGCAACTGCACCTGTCGATGAAGGTCTTGTTCCGGCCCGAGGGCCTGCAAGGAAAGGCAAGCGATGCGCCGGGCAAGCTGCGCTGGACCTGGCGCGATGCCGGCAACGGTTCGATGCGCGTGTTGGCGGAAAACCCCACTCCCTACAGCGTTACGTTCCGGACGCTGAAAGTGCGCGGCAGCCAGGGGGATGGCCTGGCGGGGCTGACCGTCCCGCCCCTGTCGTCCGCGTCCTTCGTGGGACGCTGGCCGGCGCCGCGCGATCAGGGCGGGCTGTCGCTGGATTATGAGTCGGTGGACGACTTTGGGGCGGCCAAGCGCGGCAGCGCCCAGGCCGAGTTCGCGCGCGTCGATTGAGCGCCATCGGCTGGCCTCGTGGCCGGTCGGGCATAGCTAGAAGGAGAAACCATGTTCCACCGTCTGTTTCATCGCCCGGCCCGCGCGCCACAAGAGGGGCCGGCCAGCCGGCTGCTGGTCGGGCTGTTGCTGGCGGGCGGTGTCGCGTTGCCGGCTGTCGATGCCTGGGCCCAGAACGTGCCGGCGCGCGCGACCACATGCCGCATTGCGTCGTTCGGCGCCGGACAGACATCAGGGGGCGCCTGGATTCCTCCGCAGATCGGCAATGTGGGCGGCAGCCAGGTCATCCCGGACGGCACCGTGTTGGCCGTCAGGTCGGTCACGTTGACGTCCAGCGCCACGCTGGTGCCGGCAGCCTCGACGGACAGGTACTACCTGGCGGCCGGAGCGACGTGGACCGGGGTCAGGCCGGACGGCAGCACCATCTTTCCTACGAACGTTTCAGGAATAGGGATCCGGTTGCGAGCCGGGCCCGGGGACAGTGCCAGCGAGGTGCAGGCGACGACGGCGATCCGCGCGGTCCGCAATATTGATCAGCTGATCATGCTGGCCAATATGCAAATGGCCCCATATATATTGCAGGTAAGCCTGCGCGTGGAGCTGGTGAAGATGGGTTCCGATGTCTTGCCTGGAATCGGCGCATTCCCCGTGACGGGAATGGCGACGGCGTACCAGGGCGCCAGCATGCGTTTCAAGGTCGTGCAAGTGAAATCGGAGCCCGCTGCCGAGGGCACGGACCTGGGGCCGATCACGGATCCTTCTTGCAACACCAGCTTCGACTTCAATATCGATCAGCTCATCAGTGGGGGCGGCACGACGCCTCCCGTCGTGACGGCGGTGTGCGCCGTGGATGCCAGCTATCAGGGCAGCGGCAGGGAAGTGCCCATGGGACCCGTGACCCGGGGCAGTTTTCCCGGGCGAGGCGACCGGGCCGGCAGCGTGCCGTTCGATATCTCGCTGAGCAACTGCGCGGCGCGGGCCAAGCCCAAGATATCGTTTTCTCCGGGCTTCCAGGGCAAGGTGCCCGGCTGGCCCAATGTATTGCGGCTGGATCAGAGCGACATCAACCATGCCAGGAATCTCGGCATCGTGCTGACGCGGCGCGACGATCCCGGCAAGGAGGTGAACATCGGCGACGCGCCGGAAGCCGGACCCTATATCCAGTTTCCGCAGTATGGGACGCTGCAGGATGGCGAGACGACCACCTTGGAATTGGCGGCGCATTATGTGCGGACCGACCATGAAGGCCAAGGGGGCGTGACGCCCGGGCCGGCCAACAGCAGCGTGCGCTTCCAGGTGCGCTACGACTGAATCTCATGAAAGAAAATCCCCGCGCAGCGGATCGCTGCTCGGGGATTGATGCATGGGCGTGGCCTTTTAGGATCCGCCTCCAGTGGATCCGGGGCTGGGCCGCGGGGCCGGCGCGCGCACCGGCCCCGTGCGCTTGCTGTCAGATCAAGGCTCGATGATGCCCTGATTGGTACCAGCCGGGCGGAGCTGCGCGGCGCCGTCCAGCGCGGTGTTGTACTGCATGACGCCCTGGTTCATGCCCACCAGTCCGCCGGTTCTGGAGGCATCGTAGACGTGGAACGAGTTGCTGCTGGTGGATCCAGACACGAGACCGCGATTCAGCCCGACCAGGCCGCCCATGGTGACTTGTTGGGAAGTCCAGGAGCAGTTGGTGTTGCTGGCGGAGCATCCGGTCTTGCCGACCAGGGGGCCCGACGACGCCGAGTAGTGGACCTTGCCCTGTTCGCCGTTGGTTCCGACCAGCCCGCCGACGTTCGAATAGCTACCGGCGGCGACGCGGCCCGAGGAGACCGTCGCCATGAGGCGGCCTTCGTTGTAGCCGATCACTCCGCCCGCGTGGCTGTTGTTCCCGCTTTCCGTCAGCAGCGTCGAGGACTCAGATGCGAAGATGTTGCCGGTGTTGCGGCCGACCAGCCCGCCGGCGGAGGCGCTACCCCCGCCCTTGACCTCGCGCACACGGGCGGCGCTCTGCTGGATATCGCCGTCGTTGACGCCAACCAGGCCGCCGATCCGCACGCCGGTGGTGGAGGTGGCGTGGACATCCTTGCCCAGGGCCTCGCTATTGCTGATCGTTGCTCCGGCCGCGTTCATGCCCACCAGTCCGCCCACGCTGGCGGTCGTGCCGGACAGGTATACCCTGGCGCTGCTGCTGGTCGCCCGGTTGATCGTGCCGCCGTTGCCGTTCAAGCCGACCAGTCCGCCCACCGAGGCCAGGCCGGACCCCTGGACTTCGCCGTCGGCTTGCGAGGAGTCGAGAATCATGCCGGTGTTTTCACCCACCAGTCCGCCGACGTTTCCGCCCCATGTGTTGGAGACACGGCCGCTGCTGGTGCTGGCGATGATCTGGCCGGAGTTGGTGCCGACCAGGCCGCCGATGTTGCTCTGCTGCTTGGTCGTGACCGAGGCCGTGCTCGCGGAATTGTTGATCATGCCATTCCGGTTGATGCCCACCAGTCCGCCGAGATGGGCGACGTTGGTGCCATGGCCGGCATAGTTGTTGACCGACCCCTTGCTGCTGCTGTCCCTGATCGTGCCGTTCACGTTCAGGCCTACCAGCCCTCCCGCGACATAGGTTTGCGACGAGGTGTCGACGCTGCCCGAGTAGCTGGATCGCTCAATGGTGCCGCCGTTGTTGAAACCGACCAGGCCGCCCACCGCGCCGTCCTGGGCGTTGGTGCCGCCGCGCCGGCCGTTGACGACGTGGACGTTGGAGATGGTGCCCATGTTGCGGCCGGTCAGGGTGCCGGTGTACATGTGTTGCGTACCCGTGCCGGGAACGTTGTCCAGGATGAGATTGCGCAGCGTGCCGGTGGACTCACTGAACAGGCCGGCGACGCTGTCCGGATTCTGGACCGTCAGGTTGACCAGCTTGTTGCCCAGCCCGTCGAACAGCCCCTTGAAACCGCCTTGTCCGGCGCCGATGGACTGCACCGTGCCCGCGCCTCGGATGTCCGAGCCCAGCACGTAGTAGCCGGACAGGTTGCCGTTGACGGCGTTCAGTTGCGCCAGGTTCTGGATCACCACGTGGCGCAGGCCGTTGGACGTGAACAGCGGATTGGCGCCCGACAGGCTGATCGCGGCCTGGCCGGCGGGGCCGCTCAGCACGTAATTGGCGGTTGGCGCGAGGCCGGGCGTGCCGGACTGGGTCGTGCGCAGGTGGATCTGGTTGGACACGCCGCTCAGGGTGATCCGCTGCGAGATGTCGATCAGTCGGTCTGCCGACAGATTCAGGGCGGTGCCCGCGCCGCTGGCCGTCAAGGCGCCGTTGACCACGACCTTGCCGCCTCCGCCGTGGCTTGCATCCAGCGTCAGCGCGTGGCCGCTGCTCCAGCTTACCGGCGCGTTCACTTCGACGTCGCCGGCATTGCTGGCCAGGCTGACGTTCGTTGTGTTCAAGGCATTCGCCAGCGTGCTGGCCAGGAGGTTGCCCGTGATGGCGGCGGACTCGCTCACCTTGAGCGCGTCGCCGCGGATATCCAGCGTGCCGGTGTTGCCATTGCTCGCGCGCGTGTCCACCTGGGCGCCCGCCAGCACGCTCACGTGTCCGCCTCGGATCGATACCGAACCGCCGTCTCCGTAGGTGCCAAGGGCGCTGGCCGACATTCGGCCGCCCGCCTGCACCGTGCCGGAGCCGCCATCAAGCACGATCCTGCCTTGACGGGCCTGCAGCGTCCCGGCCTCGATGAGGCCGGCGTTGTTCACCACCGCTTGCAGCGGGCTGGCCGGCCGCGAGTCGCGGGCCATCAGCAGGACTTGTCCGCCGTTCGCCTGGATCGTGCCTGTGGCCGTGTTCTGGGCGTCGGCGAACATGCCGCTGGTATTCGCGCTCAGGCTGAGCGGGCCATTGCCAAGCCGCAGCGTGAAGGAGCCGGCCCCGCCGAGCGCGACGGAGCCGCCGTTGGTCTGGATGTTCCCACCGTTGCGCGCCCGATGGCCCAGCAGCACGATATCCCCGCCAGAGTTGGAGGTGATGCGGCCCAGGTTGGTGACCATGTTGTTCTGGCCGGCCGGCGCGTCGAAGTTGAAGACGCCGCTGGTGTTGTTGAAGAACCCGGTGGGATCGGTGGCATGCGTCGAGGCGACCAGGCTGCCCACGTTGACCCGCGCGGTGTTGTTGAAAACGATGCCGTTCGGGTTGACCAGGAAAACCTTGCCGACGGCGTTGATCGCGCCCGCGATGTTGGAGGGGGCCAGGCTCGTGACGTTGTTCAGCGTCATATGGCTGGGATCCATATGGTTGAACGTGACGGATTCGTTGGCGGCCACGCCGAAGGTGTTCCAGTTGATGACGGCCTTGGACGTGGTCTGGCTGATAACGGTGTTCGTGGGCCGGCCGGCGACGTTGCCGGGATTGTCCTGCCAGATGAAGGCGCTGCCGTGCGTGACCGTGCCGTTGGTGGGCGCGGCCAGGGCCTGCGGCGCCAGGGCGCTCAGTCCGGCGGCCGCGACGGCGGCCAGCACCGCGCGGGCGCCGGAGACGCCGGATTTCCCACGGCGGCGGGCGCATTCGCTGGCCACGGTCCAGCATGCCTTGCTGGCGTTCCATATCACTGTATGAGTCTTGTTCATGGGATTCCTTCTGGGGTTGGATGACGTGCCGGATTCTGCGTGGCACGGTGCTGCTGCACTCGGGGGCGGCCGGTCAGAAGTAGCGCGTGGCGCGTAGCCAGAAGCGCGGTTCCTGCTTGGGGCCGTTTTGTTCGTTTTCGCGCTGGATGGGCCAGGCCATCGCGGCCATGACCTGATGCGACGGGCCGGCCTGCGTGATGCTCAGGCCGGCGGCGGACAGCCGCCGCTGGTTGCGTTCGTCGGTCCATGGGCGTTGGCTGAGCTGGACCCGGCCCGCGTCGGCGAAGGCCGCGAACTGCAGGCCCGCCATGGGCACGTAGCGCAATTCAAGCGAGGCCTGCCAGCCCGAGTCGCCGCTGCTCGAGCCGTTGGCGTAGGCGCGCACGCCGTAGGGGCCGCCCAGGCTGAACTGTTCGGAGCTGTCGAGGTTCTTGGTGGCGCGCTGGGCGCTGATCTGCCCGTACAGCGTGAAGGGGCCGTACAGGTGCTGCAGGCGCAGCAGGGTGAGGTTGAGCTTGCCGAAGCCGCCCGCGCTGCGGTTCAGCGCGCGGTCGCGGATGCGCTGGGCTTCGGTTTCCAGGCGCAGGGAGCCGTGGCTGTAGGAAATGTAGGCGGCGCTGCGGCCGCCGCCGAACAGGCTGTCCTCGCCGTTGGCCGACAGCGAGGCGGTGCCCAGGCGGATGCGCTTGGCGTGGCGCTGCGAGAACATGTCTATGTCGTCGCGCAGCTGGCGGTCCTCGTATTGCAGGCGCGCTTCCAGGCGGAAGTGGCGGCCGGTGATCAGCGGCTGCTGCATGAAGATGCCGGTGGTGCGCGCGCTGCCATGCGCTTCCAGGGTTTCGAAGTCGCGACCCAGCGCATAACGCATGTTGGACACGTTCAGGCCCAGGCGAGTGAGGGCGGGGCCGACCGGCGCCTGGTAGGCGGCGTAGTAGTAGCGCTGCTTGCGGTCGCTGGTCAGCAGGCGCAGGCTGAGCTGGTCGCCCAGGCGCAGCGGGCTGTTCACGTCCAGGCTGCCGCCCAGGCGGTATTCGCCGGTGTAGTAACCGCCGAAGTTGTCGGCGTCGATGCTGCCGGTGACCAGCGGCGTGGGAGCGGCGTTGACCAGCAGCGTGCTGGAGCCTGGGTGCGCGCCCGCGCGTAGCGTGCCTTGCACCGCGGCGCCGGGCAGGTCGCTCAGGCGCAGCAGGCGGCTTTCCAGATTGTCGATATGCACGGGATCGCCAGGCCGCAGCACGGACAGTCCCCGGCGCAACACCGCGTCGCTCACGCGCGACCGGTTGTCGAGCTGGATCTCGTCGTACACGCCTTCCTGTACGGCGATGTCGACCACGCCGTCGCGGATTTCCTGCGGCGGAAGATAGGCGCGCGCGAGCAGATAGCCCTGATCGTGGTAGTAGCGGGTGATACGGTCGGCGGCCGCGCGCAGGCCGGCCAGGTCCTGCTCGCTGCCGTTCAGGTCGGCGAGCTGCGCCTGCAGCGCGTCGGTGTCGACGTGGAGATTGCCCTGCAGCCGGAAGGCGCGCACATGCAGCCGTGCGCCGCCATCGGGATCGCCGGATGGTGCCGGCGCGGGCCGCGCCGCCGAGTCGTCCAGCGGCGCCTGATCGGGCAGGGGCGCGAATTCGGGCTGTGTCGATTCGATCTCGCGCAGGCTGCGTCCGGCGTCGGGCACCTCGGGGATTCTGGCGTTGGGCGATTGGGCGAATCCCGCCATGGGCACGGCCGCGCACAGCAGCAGGCAGGCCGCCCACGCGCGCGATGTCGATATGTGATCGGGATTGCGGCCGGGCGCCCGGGCGGCCATCGATGCGGGCACTGCATGCGGCGGAGTTGCCGCCGGGACATTCTTTTGTAGCGACTGCACGTGGTCTAGCCGCGGAGGCCGCGGTTCCTGTTCTTGCCGGCCGGACAGCGATACGGCGGCGGAGCCTATGAATACGCGTTCCGCAATGCAGGATTGCGGGTGAGGGAACTATAGGTAGCGGCTCGACAGGAAGATTTAGTATTTATTCGAATTCTGATTTTGACTAATACGAAACGCACCTGCGGCTCATTGGCAGAGCCTTGTATGACGAGTTCCCCGAGAGCCGTTGTCAGCCTTGGATCTTGCGGTTGTCCGAAGCAATCAGCGAGCGGGCCATGAGGCGAAGCGTGCCCTGAAAGCGGCATGTAGCCACGCTTTGCGCCGAATCCCGTCGTTTAGAATTCTCCGCACCCATGCAGGAAAAGGGCGTGCGCAACCGCGCGGCGTTCCTGTCTTGCGATCCAGATGAGCGGGAGGTGCGGTGTCCGATCTCAGCATACAAGTAGCGGTTGCCGATGATCATCCTGTGGTGCTTCTCGGCGTGGCAATGGAACTGGAGCGCAATCCGTCGCTGCGCATCATCGGGCAGGCAAACGATTCCACCGAACTGGTCGCCTTGCTGGACCAGCACCCCTGCGACGTGCAGGTGCTCGACTACAACATGCCCGGCGGCCGGTATGGCGATGGCCTGGTGCTGTTGTCTCATCTGCGGCGTCGCTACCGCGAGTTGCGGCTGGTGCTGTACACCATGGTGGACAATCCCGCGCTGTTGCTGGCGATCGTCAAGCAGGGCACGTCGGGCGTGGTCAGCAAGTCCGACTCGCTGACGCATCTGGTCGACGCGGTGCATGCCGCGCATGGCGGCCGGCAGTATTACTCGCCGACCATCAAGGACATGCTGCTCAACAGCATGATGGTGGCCGAACCCAACAGGCTGACGCCGCGCGAGGCCGAAATCGTCCGGCTGTTCTGCGCCGGCAGCACCATCACCGAAATCGCCGAGCGGCTGCACCGCAGCGTGCAGACCGTCAGCACCCAGAAGCGCAGCGCCATGCGCAAGCTGGGCGTGAGCCGCGACGTGGACCTGATCAAGATGTACACCGGCGGAGTCTGAGTCCCGCTGCGTGCGCCTTTTTTCACCGGCGCGACGCGGTCGCGCCGGGCATCCTGTCGTTCTTCCCCTGGTCACTCTTTAGTCGGCGTCCATTCCGGCTTGACCCCCGCTTTCCGGCTGCACTATGCTTGTTCTTTTATAAGGAACCGAGTTCCTTTTTAAGGAACTTTCATGAGCATTCTCGACGGCGTTCAACGCGTGCTGTCGCTTTACGCCGAAGGCGCGGTCGAACTGAGCTTCACCGACGTCGCGACGCGTCTGTCTCTGCCTAAAAGCACTACTTCGCGCCTGCTCAACCAGATGCAGCGCCATGGTTTGCTGGATCAGGACGCTTCTTCCCGCCGCTATCGCCCGGGCCTCATGCTGTCGATGGCGGCGCGGGCCGGCATGGCTGGCCGTCCGCTGGACTCGGCCTGTCGCCAGGTGCTGGCCCGGCTTTCCGAACGTTCGGGCCTGACGGCCTATCTGTCGACGTTGAACCAGCGCGAGACGGTGGTGTTGCAACGCCTGGACGGCTCGCATCCGGTGCAGGTGCTGTCGCCGCCCGGATCGCGCCGCGCCGCATCGGGCACCGCCATGGGCAGGGCTCTGCTGTCTCGCCTGAGTGACGCCGAATTCACGGATTTGTACGGTGCCAATCCGGTCTTGCACCTGCCCATGGAGGGACGAGATTGTCCCGGCAGTGTCGGCGAGTTGGCCGAGCGTGTGGCCCGGACGCGCGCCGAGCGCTGCGCCGTGGCGATCGACCAGGCCATGCCTGGCATCGGCGCCGTGGCGGCCGCCGTGCGCGATCCGCTTTCCGGCGAACTGCGCGGCCTGTGCCTGTCGTTCGTGTCGTTCCAGGCCGATGCCGCGCGCGTGGCGCAACTGCGCGAGGCGGTGCTGGAACTGGTCGGCGCGCTGGGCCGTGAACTCAATGATCCATTCTGGCAGGGTTGACGACGAACACGCGCCTTCCCGCCATCTAGCCGCGCGCGGCGTCCGCGGCATTCCAGTCATCGCATTCCGGATATCCGGACCTTCATCATCACGGAACCTCTCCATGAATCTTCTGCTTCTCAGTAATTCCAGCAGCGACGCCGGCTATCTGGCGCATGCCCTGGCCGACATCCGCGAATTGATCGCGGGCCTGCCGGCCGGCGCGCCCGCCGTGTTCGTGCCGTTTGCCGGCGTGACCCGCGGCTGGGACGACTACACCGCCATGGTCGGCGCCGCGCTGGCCGATACCGGCCTGGACGTGCAGCCGCTGCACCGCGCCGCGGACCCGCTGGCGGCGCTGGAAAACGCCGCGCTGATCATCGTGGGCGGCGGCAACACCTTCAATCTGCTGGGACAGCTGCGGCGCCAGGGCCTGCTCGACGCCGTGGCGCGGCGCGTGCGCCTGGGCACGCCTTATCTGGGCTGGAGCGCCGGTTCGAACCTGGCCTGCCCGAGCATCTGCACGACCAACGACATGCCCATCGTCGATCCGGAAGGCTTCGACGCGCTGGGGCTGTTGTCGTTCCAGATCAATCCGCACTACACCAACGCCCATCCTCCCGGCCATCGCGGCGAAACGCGGGCCCAGCGCCTGGCCGAGTTCTGCGTGCTGAATCCGTCCATGCCGGTGCTGGGACTGCCCGAAGGCTCGGCGTTGCGCGTGCGCGGCGATGTCGTCACGCTGCTCGGACCGCACGAGGCGCCGTTGTTCCTGGGACAGCAGGAGCCGCGCGTTTACGCGCCCGGCGCGCTGGAGCTGCCCGCGTGAAACAGGCCATCGACGCCATCGAGCTGTTGTCGTCCGCGCATGTCACGGGCGAAGCGGTCGCCGGGCGCTTGCGCGCGGCTGGCCGTTGCGACGTGACGGTCACGCGGCTGGAGCGGGATGGCGCGGCCACCGAGTTCCTGTCCATCGTGATTCCGGGCGCGGACGACAGCGCGCCCCAGCTGGGCATCGTGGGTCGCCTGGGCGGCATCGGCGCCCGTCCGGCGGTCACGGGATTGGTGTCGGACAGCGATGGCGCCGTGGTGGCCATCGCCGTCGCCTTCAAGCTCATGGCGATGGCCGCGCAGGGCGACGTGCTGCCCGGCACGGTGCGAATCCGCACGCACATCTGCCCGCGCGCGGGCACGCGGCCGCAGCAGCCGGTGCCGATGATGCGCTCGCCCTTTCCCATGCGCGAGATGATGGCGCACGAGGTCGACCCGCGCATGGACGCGATCCTGTCGGTCGACACCACGCGCGGCAATCGCCTGGTCAACCAGCGCGGCGTCGCCCTGACGCCGGTCGCCAAGCAGGGCTATTTGCTGCGCATACCCGAGACCATGCTGGACCTGCTGGGCTGGGTGAGCGGCGAATTGCCGCTGACGCTGCCTTTGACCACGCAGGACATCACGCCCTACGAGAACGGGCTGTGGCATGTGAATTCGCTGATGCAACCGGCGATCGCCACCGATGCGCCGGTGGTGGGCGTGGCGCTGACGGCGCAGACCACGGTGCCTGGCTGCGCCACGGGCGTGACCAATGCGGTCGACGCCGACGTGGCCATGCGTTTCTGCATCGAGGTCGCCAAGGTCTACGGCCAGGGCGCGCTGAAGTTCTACGACGAAGCGGAATGGGCCGCGCTGCAACAGCGCTATGGCTCGCTGGCGCATTTGCAGACGGTGGGGAACGCGCCCGATTGAGCGCTTTGGGGGCAGCGGCTGTCCGATAGCCGGGCAGCCGCCAGTCTTGCCGGCTTCAGTCCGGCAGGCGCGCCGCGATCTCGGCGATCAGGCGCCGCGCGGCGTCCAGCTTGCCGGCTGCGGGCAGGGGATGCACGCCCTGCGCATCGAACAGCACCAGCTCGGTGGTGTCCGCGTCCATGACTTTCTGCGCCAGGTTGCCCACCAGCAGCGGGATGCCCTTGCGCACGCGCTTGGCCTCGGCGTGCTCGGCCAGCTTTTCGGTCTCGGCGGCAAAGCCCACGCACCAGGGGCCGTCTTGCAGCCTGGCCACTTCGGCGAGGATGTCCGGATTGGGTTCGAACTCCATCTGCGGCGCGCCGCCGCCTTCGCTGGTCTTCTTGAGTTTCTGCACGCTGACGTTCTTCACGCGCCAGTCGGCCACGGCGGCCACGGCGATGAAGATGTCGGCATCCATGGCGCTGGCCATGACAGCATCGTGCATCTGCCGCGCCGTGGTCACGGACAGCGAGGTGACGCCGCGCGGCACGGGCAGCGCGGTGGCGCCCGTGACCAGGGTGACGCGGGCGCCGGCTTCGCGCGCGGCGCGCGCCAGCGCGTAGCCGGTCTTGCCGGACGAGCGGTTGCTCAGCACGCGGATGGGGTCGACCGGCTCGGACGTGGGGCCGGCGGTCAGCAGCACGTGGCGGCCGGCCAGCAACTTGGGCTGGAAGAAGGCGATCAGGTCGGTCAGCAGCTCGTGCGCTTCCAGCATGCGGCCGTCGCCGGTCTCGCCGCAGGCCTGTTCGCCGGCGGCGGGGCCGAGCACGGCAATGCCGTCGGCGCGCAGCTGTTCGACGTTGCGCTGGGTGGCCGGGTTGGCCCACATCTCGCGGTTCATGGCGGGCGCGACCAGCAGCGGACAGGCGCGCGCCAGGCACAGCGTGGACAGCAGGTCGTCGGCCATGCCGTGCGCCAGCTTGGCCATGAAGTCGGCGCTGGCCGGCGCGATCAGCACGGCGTCGGCGCCGCGCGTGAGGTCGATGTGCGCCATGTTGTTGGGCACGCGCGCGTCCCAGGCATCGACGAACACCGGGCGGCCGGACAGCGCCTGCATGGTGACAGGCGTGATGAAATGCGTGGCCGCCTCGGTCATGACCACGTCGACCGTGGCGCCTTGTTCGGTCATGCGCCGCACCAGCTCGGCGATTTTGTAGCAGGCGATGCCCCCGGTCAGGCCGAGGACGATGCGTTTGCGGGCGAGGTCGAGCATGGGGCGGGAGCGGCGCGGAGGGCGCCGCGTAGTCGAGGAATGGATATTGATTCTACAGCGCTCAGCCGCGCGGCTTGCGCGAGCGCAGCAGTTCGTCCAGCACCAGCAACACGGCGCCGCAGCTGATGCCCACGTCGGCCAGGTTGAAGGCGGGGAACTGCCAGTCATTCCAGTAGAACAGCAGGAAGTCCACCACGTGGCCGTAGACCACGCGATCGATCACGTTGCCCACGGCGCCGCCCAGGATCAGCGCCAGCGCCAGGCTGAAGCGCGGCTGGCCGGGCGTGCGACGCAGCATCCAGACGATGACCACCGCCGCCACGCAGCCCAGGCCGGTGAAGAGCCAGCGTTGCCAGCCTTCCTCGGTCGCCAGGAAACTGAACGCCGCGCCTCGGTTATAGACCAGCGTGAAGTCGAAGAACGGCAGCAGGTGCAGCCGTTCGCCGTACTGGAAGGCGGTGTTGAAATAGATCTTGGTCAGCTGGTCCAGGACGATGATGCACAGCGCCAGCGCCAGCCAGCCGCCGATCCGCGCCGGTGCGGCGCGGCCGGACGGCTGGTCCGGCGTCCCGTGGTCGACGGGGCCGGCCATGCTCAGGCCTTGCTGCGGGCTTCACCCGCGCCGAACAGGTTGGACACGCAACGGCCGCAGATCTCGGGGTGGTCCGCGTCCTGGCCCACGTCCAGGCGCCAGTGCCAGCAGCGCTCGCACTTCTTGTGCTGGGACGGCGTGACCTCGATGCGCGTTTCACCCTCGCCGGCATGCACGGTGGCGCGCGACACGATCAGCACGAAGCGCAGATCGTCGCCTAGGCTGGCCAAAAGTGCCTGGTCGGCGCTGGCGGCGTACAGATCGACTTCGGCTTGCAGCGACGAACCGATGTCGCCGGCCGTGCGGACTTCCTCGAGCTTGCGCTGCACTTCGGCGCGGATCGCGCGCAGGCGCGTCCACTTGGCCGTCAGCGCCTCGGCGTCGGCATAGGGCGGCAGGCTGTGGAAGACCTCGGTGAAGATGGTGACGCGCGCGGCGTCGGCCTGGTGCTTCAGCGCCGAGGCGACCAGTTCCTTCCAGGCTTCTTCGGCGGTGAAGGACAGGATCGGGGCCATCAGCTTGAGCAGCGCCTGGGTGATCTCCAGCAGCGCGGTCTGCGCCGAGCGGCGCGCCAGGCTGCCGGCCGCCGTGGTGTACAGGCGGTCCTTCAGGATGTCCAGGTAGAACGCGCCCAGGTCCTCGGAGCAGAAGGTCTGCAGGCGCGAGACGGCCGGGTGGAAGTCGTAGCGCTCGTAGTGCGCGCTGATCTCGGCCTGCATCTGCGCGGTCATGGCCAGCGCGTAGCGGTCGATTTCGAACAGCTCGCCATGCGGTACGGCCTGCGACACGGCGTCGAAGTCGGCCAGGTTGGCCAGCAGGAAGCGCAGCGTGTTGCGGATGCGGCGGTAGCCTTCGACCACGCGCTTGAGGATCTCGTCGGAGATCGACAGCTCGCCCGAGTAGTCGGTGGATGCGACCCACAGGCGCAGGATCTCGGCGCCGAGCGAATCGGATACCTTCTGCGGCGCGATCACGTTGCCCACGGACTTGCTCATCTTGCGGCCCTGGCCGTCCACCACGAAGCCGTGCGTCAGCAGGGCCTTGTAGGGCGGCTGGCCATAGAGCATGCAGCCGGTCAGCAGCGAGGAATGGAACCAGCCGCGGTGCTGGTCGGAACCTTCCAGATAGAGGTCGGCGGGCCAGGCCAGCTCGGCGCCGTGCGAGCCGGCGAAGGCGCCGTCCTTGCCGCCCAGCACGGTGGCGTGGGTGCTGCCCGAGTCGAACCAGACGTCCAGCGTGTCGCGGTTCTTTTCATACTGGTCTGCCTCGTCGCCCAGCAGCTCGCGCGGATCGAGCGTCTGCCAGGCTTCGATGCCGCCCTGTTCGACGCGCAGCGCCACCTGTTCGAGCAGCTCGACCGTGCGCGGGTGCAGCTCGCCGGTTTCCTTGTGCACGAAGAAGGCCATGGGCGTGCCCCATTGCCGCTGGCGCGACAGCGTCCAGTCGGGGCGGTTGGCGATCATGGCGTGCAGGCGGGCGCGGCCCCAGGCCGGATAAAAGGCCGTGGCGTCGATGCCGGCCAGCGCCGATTCGCGCAGCGTCGGGCCGCCGTCCTTGGGGGTGACGTCCATGCCCGCGAACCACTGGCTGGTGGCGCGGTAGATGATGGGCGTCTTGTGGCGCCAGCAGTGCATGTAGCTGTGCTTGTGCTTTTCCACGTGCATCAGCGTGCCCGCCAGCTTCAGGGCCTCGACGATCTTGGGGTTCGCGTCCCAGATCGACAGGCCGCCGAATAGCGGCAGGCTGTCGGCGTACTTGCCGTCGCCCATGACCGGGCTGATGAAGTCGGTGTCCTTCATGCCGTGCGCCTTGCACGACACGAAGTCCTCGATGCCGTAGGTCGGCGCCGAGTGGACCACGCCGGTGCCCGAATCGGCCGTGACGTAGTCGCCCAGGTAGACGGGCGCCGTGCGGTCATAACCGGGGTTGGCCTTGGCCAGCGGGTGGCGGAAGCGGATCCCGGACAGGGCGGCGCCAGGCGCCGTGGCGATGACGTCGCCTTCGAGCTGCCATTGTTTCAGGCAGTCCTCGACGCGGTCCTTGGCGATCAGCAGCAGCGGGCCGGACACGGGCGCGGGCGACACGCGCATCAGCGCGTATTCGATCTCCGGGTGCAGGTTCAGCGCCTGGTTCGACGGAATGGTCCAGGGCGTGGTGGTCCAGATCACGATGGCGCCATCGTCGATCGAATCCAGGCCGAAGGCCTTGGCCAGCGCCGGACGGTCGGCGAAGGGGAAGGCCACGTCCACGGCCGGATCGACGCGGTCGGCGTACTCGACCTCGGCCTCGGCCAGCGCCGAGCCACAGTCGAAACACCAGTTCACCGGCTTCAGGCCGCGGAACACATAGCCTTTTTCCAGAATGCGGCCGAGCGCGCGGATCTCGTCGGCCTCATTGCTGAAGTTCATGGTCATGTAGGGGCGGTCCCACTCGCCCAGCACGCCCAGGCGCTTGAAGTCCTTGCGCTGGCGGTCGATCTGCTCGAGCGCGTAGGCGCGCGCCTTGGACTGCACTTCCGCCACGGGCAGGTGCTTGCCGTACTTCTTTTCGATCTGGATCTCGATGGGCATGCCGTGGCAGTCCCAGCCCGGCACGTAGTGCGCGTCATAGCCGGCCATGTTGCGGCTCTTGACGATGATGTCCTTCAGGATCTTGTTGACCGCGTGGCCGATGTGGATGTCGCCGTTCGCGTAGGGCGGGCCGTCATGCAGCACGAAGCGCGGACGGCCGCGGCTGGCGGCGCGGATCGCCTGGTAGACGTGGTTTTCCTCCCACTGCGTGATCCAGGCGGGCTCGCGCTTGGCGAGGTCGCCCCGCATGGGGAAGGGAGTGTCGGGCAGGTTGAGGGATTTTTTATAGTCCATGAACGGCAAAATAGGCGCGCGCGTTTCGCGCGTCTTCGGCGATGGCGGCAGTCAGGGAAGGGAGATCGGGAAATTTTTCTTCGTCCCGCAGCTTGTGCAGGAATTCGACTCGCACGAGTTTACCGTAAGCATTGACGGTCTCGTCGAGCAGGTGGGCCTCCAGCAGCACCCGGCCGTGGTCCTCGACCGTCGGGCGCACGCCCAGGCTGGCCACGGCCGGCAGGGCGCGGTCGCCCAGGCCGTAGACCTGGACCACGTAAATGCCCGAGCGCGCCGCACAACGCGGCGCCACGCGCAGGTTCATCGTGGGAAAGCCCAGCGTGCGGCCCAGCTTCTGGCCGTGGATCACGTGCCCGCTGATATGGAACGGGTGACCCAGCAGATGGCGCGCGCGCTCCAGGTCGCCGACCGCCAGCGCGGTGCGGACTTCGGAGCTGGAAATGCGATGGCCGTGCTGGTCGGTCACGTCGGCCAGGGTCTGCACCTCGAAGCCGTGCCGCAGGCCGGCCTCGCGCAGCAGGTCGATGTCGCCGCTGCGCTTGTGGCCGAAGCGGAAGTCCTCGCCCACCAGCAGCCAGCGCGTCTGCAGGCCCTGGACCAGCAGGTTCTCGATGAAGGCGTTGGCCGACATTTCGGCCAGCCGGGAATTGAAGCGCTCCACCACCACCTGGGAAATGCCATAGCGGGCCAGCGCGGCCAGCTTGTCGCGCAGGCCGGAGATGCGGGTGGGCGCCAGTTCAGGCCGGCGGTTCAGGGCGGCAAAGTACTCCCGCGGATGCGGTTCGAAGGTCATCACGGCGGGCGTCAGGCCGCGTTCGCGCGCGACCTGGCAGACGCGCGCGAGCATGGCCTGGTGTCCGCGATGGACGCCGTCGAAATTGCCGATGGTCAAGGCGCTGGGCGCGCGTTGAGCGGGCGGGGGCAGGGATCGGTGGATGCGCAGCGTAGGTTTCACGGACGAGAGTTTACAATTTTGGATTCAGGATCAGTCCGCACCCCGCGCATTCTTGCGCCAGAGGGTGGCGGACCGGTCCCCAACCCGCCGCCGCTCCTGGGTAAAAATGGCCCGCCGGAGCGGAATGCGCGCCCGGCGCCGCGCGGGGTTTTTCTCGGAAATCGCTATCTTGCCGGATTCTTCTCTTATCAAGCGCCGCCTAGTCATCCTGATCTCGGGGCGCGGCAGCAACATGCAGGCGCTGGTCCAGGCCTGTCGCGACCAGGGCTGGCCGGCCGAGGTCGTCGCCGTCATCGCCAGCCGGCCGGACGCCGCCGGACTGGACTGGGCGCGCGCCCAGGGCATCGCCGCCTCGGCCCTGCATCACAAGGAATACGCCAGCCGCGAGGCCTTCGACGCCGCGCTGGCCGAGGAAATCGACCGCCATGCGCCGGACTACGTCATCCTGGCCGGCTTCATGCGCGTGCTGACGCCGGGCTTCGTCAACCATTTCGCGGGTCGGCTGGTGAATATCCATCCCTCGCTGCTGCCGGCCTTTCCTGGCCTGCACACCCATGCCCAGGCGCTGGCCACGGGCGTGCGCGTGCACGGCTGCACCGTGCATTTCGTCACCCCGGTGCTGGACCACGGCCCCATCATTGCCCAGGGCTGCGTGCCGGTGCTGGCCGGCGACACGCCGGATTCGCTGGCCAATCGCGTGCTGGAAGTCGAGCACCGGGCTTTTCCGGCCGCCGTGCGCTGGCTGGCCGAAGGCCGGGTTACGCTGACGCCTGACCACCGGGTGGACGTGCAGGGCGATCCCGAGCGCCTGTTCACCTGGTCGCCGGCCGCCTGACGGCCCGCCATCATCCGGCCTTCAGGCCCGCAATCGCATTTACCAGGGCGGATCGATGCCGCCTTATTTGGAATACACCATGAGCAAACCCCAATCTCCGCGTTCCCGTCCGGCCGCCGCCAAGGCGGGCGAAGGGCGCGACGGACGGTCTTTCTTCTCGCGCCCGAAGGGCGAGGCCCGCGCCACGGTCGAGCGTTCCGAGCGGCCCGCCCGGGCCTCGGGGCCTGATGGCGGCCGTGGCGGCCATGCCGAGCCGCGCGCCCGCCGTGACGCGCCGGCGGGGCGGCGGGACGACGGGGCGGGCGCCAGCCGCCGCGAATACGGCCGCGACGAGCGCCAGGAGGGCCGTCGCGAACACGAAGGCCGTCGTGAGCACGCCGGCCAGGATCGCCGCGAGCAAGGCGGCGGTCGCGAGGGGGCGCGCGCTTATGGTCGCAATGAGCGGCAGGGCGATGCCGGCCGTCGCGAGGCTCCGGCTCCGCGCGGCCAGGAAGGACGCCGGGAATACTCCCGCGATGATCGTCAGGATGCGCGCCGGGAATATGCCGGCGGCGCTCGCCAGGACGGCCGCCGGGAGCCGGGCCGTGACGATCGCCAGCAGGATCGCCGTGGTGAATACAACTACAACAGCCGCGACAGTCGTTCGCAGGGGCGCCCGGAATACGCCCGGGACGATCGCCGCGATGGCCGTTTCGACGGGCGTCGCGAGCAGGGCCATGCCGGTCGGGGCGATGAACGCCACGGCCAGCGCGCCTATCAGGACGGGCCGAGCGGCCAGAATCGCCAAGGCCCCCGTTTCGACGGCGGCCGCGACGACCGCGATTTCCGTGGAGAGCGTGATGGCCGTCCGGGCGCCGAGCGCCGCGATGGACGCCCGGGCCAGGATTCCCGTCCGACGTCCGGCCACGGCGGTCCGCGAGGCGGGCAGGCCCGCGCATCGCAGCCGTCGCGCCCACGCCAGCCCTATGCCGCCATTCGCATCGACCAGGTGCAGCGCGTGCTGGGCGAGATCCTGCAATGGACCTATCCGGCGGACGCGGCCTTGTCGCACTGGCTGCGCGGCCATCCCGGCCTGGGCGCCCGCGACCGCTCCGAAGTCGCCGAAGCCGTCTACGACGTGCTGCGGCATCTGCGGCGCTACCGCCAGTACGGTGAAAGCGGCGTTGGCCCGGCCTCGCGCCGTCTGGCCATCCTGGGCCTGGCCGCCACGCTGGGCGCGCAGGAACTGGCCGAAGGGTTGGACGCGGCCGAGGCCGAATGGCTGCAGCGCGTGTCGCGCATCGATCCGGCCACGTTGCCGCGCGCGGTGCGGGGCAGCATCCCCGACTGGCTGGACGAGCGTTTGTCCGCCATGGACAGCCCGGATACGTTGATCGAGGCGCTGAACCGCCAGGCCAGCCTGGACCTGCGGGTCAATCCGCTCAAGGCCGAGCGCGATGCCATGCTGGTCGAGCTGCAGCAGAGCGCCGGTCGCTACGAGCCGGTCGCCATGCCGTATTCGCCCTGGGGCATCCGCATGGAGGGCCGTCCGGCCATCAACCGCTGGGCCCAGTTCGAGAACGGCAGCATCGAGGTGCAGGACGAGGGCAGCCAGCTGCTGGCCCTGCTGGTGGCGCCGCGGCGCGGCGAGATGATCATCGATTTCTGCGCCGGCGCGGGCGGCAAGACGCTGCTGCTGGGCGCACTGATGCGCTCGACCGGCAGGCTGTACGCCTTCGATGTGTCGGCCGCGCGTCTGGCGCGCGCCAAGCCGCGTTTTGCCCGCAGCGGACTGTCCAATGTGGTTCCCGTGGCCATCGACAGCGAGAACGACACCCGCATCAAGCGCCTGGCCGGGAAGGCACAGCGCGTGCTGGTCGACGCGCCGTGCAGCGGCATCGGCACCTTGCGCCGCAATCCCGACCTGAAATGGCGCCAGCATCCCGAGGCGCTGGCCGAACTGGGCCAGCTGCAGGAGCGCATCCTGAACAGCGCCGCGCGCTGCGTGGCGCCGGGCGGTCGGCTGGTGTACGCCACCTGCAGCCTGCTGGCCGAGGAAAACGAGGTCCAGGCCGAGCGCTTCCTGGCCAGCCACCCCGAGTTCGAGCGCCTGGACGCCGCGGCCATCCTGGCCGGACGTTGCGAGAACCTGAAGCTGGAAGGCCCTTACGTGCAACTGCGGCCCGACCTGCACGGTACCGACGGCTTCTTCGCCGCCGTGTTCGAGCGCAAGAAGGCGGGCGCGAAGACTGAGCAGGATGCCGAGCCGTTGGCGCTCGAGGCCGAGGGCGAGATGGACGACGCATCGCCGCAAGCCGGGCAGGATGCCGGCGCGCAGACGGATTCGGCAGCCGGCGAAACCGCCTGAGTCCCCAGGGGATCTTCGATCAGCGGCACCCCGGCTTTAGGCCGGGGCGCCGTTTTCATCAGGGCGCGGGCGCGACGTTCACGGTAGCGCTGTAGCGACGGATGCCCAGTGTCTTGTTCTGGTATTTCACTTCCCAGGCCAGGGTGTCCGCGCCGGGCTGGCCGGTCTGGTAAACCACCTGGGCGATCGGCACAGCCTTGTAGGCGCAGCGACCCGAATCACTCGATTGTCCCTGGGTATGGGCCACGTTGGCTGAACCCAGGTGCGGCGGCAGGGTGATCGTCACTTTTGGCGCCCGCAGGGCCAAGCAATCCGACCCTCTTATTTCGTAGTAAGAAGCCAACACCGTCACGTCTCCCACTTTCAATGACTGGGCGCAGGCGCCGCCGGCATAAGCCAGGGTCGCGGCGGCCAGCAGGGGGATTAAATGGGGACGTATAATTGAAACGGGCATCGGAACGGGTTCGAAGTGGAGGACTGAGGGCAGGGGCGAAGTTTGCCTCCAGTCCGTGGCCGTATCAAGACGGGCGCACCTGACTGGAACTTTAACGGCCCGGGCCGGCCAAAACCTGACGTCCGCGCCAATTCCCTTGAAACAGGCGCTGCGGGCCGCGCCATCTGGCGCGGGCCACGCAGGCGAGGACGTATCGCGACGCGCCTGAAATGTTTTTGCGGAAAATTCGGTTCATTGGCGGCTTGCCTGCGGGTTTTTCAGCAGGTTTCTTGCCAGCCAAACGGGGCTTAGTCCTTGATTTCTCTCAATAACTATTTTGAAACTCCCTTGTCATAAGCAGGCAAAGGTAAGCTAAACTTCAGGCACTCTTTACGCGAGGCTCACAAAAGCTTTATGGATTACATCCTTTCCTTCATTGCCGGCGGTCTGACCCAAGCCACCTGGTGGCAGGTCGTGGTTTTCACGCTGGTGGTGACGCACATCACGATCGTCTCGGTCACCGTCTTCCTCCATCGCAGCCAGGCGCACCGCGGTCTGGACCTGCATCCCGCCGTCATGCATTTCTTCCGCTTCTGGCTCTGGATGACGACGGGCATGGTCACCAAGGAATGGGTCGCCATTCACCGCAAGCACCACGCCAAGTGCGAAAAGGAAGGCGATCCCCATTCGCCCATCCTGTTCGGCATCTGGAAGGTGCTGTTCCGTGGCGCCGAGCTCTACCGCGAAGAATCCAACAACAAGGAAACCATGGCCAAGTTCGGCCACGGCACGCCTGACGACTGGCTCGAGCGCAACGTCTACAGCAAGCACAGCCTGTGGGGCGTGCTGACCATGCTCGCCATCGACGTGGCCCTGTTCGGCGCCATCGGCCTGACCGTCTGGGCCGTGCAGATGGCCTGGATCCCGTTCTGGGCCGCCGGCGTGGTCAATGGCATCGGCCACTATTGGGGCTACCGCAACTACAACAGCCCGGACACCAGCACCAACGTGTTCCCCTGGGGCATCGTGATCGGCGGCGAAGAGCTGCACAACAACCACCACGCTCACGGCACGTCGGCCAAGTTCTCGGCCAAGTGGTACGAATTCGACATCGGCTGGTGCTACATCAACATCCTGAAGTTCCTGGGCCTGGCCAAGATCAAGAAGGTCGCGCCCAAGCTCAAGCTGGATGACTCGCGCACCGGCATCGACCTGCGCACGCTGCAGGGCGTGATCACGCACCGCTACGAAGTCATGGCCCGCTACGCCGACATCATCAAGAGCGCCGCCCGCGAAGAGCTGGCCAAGATGAAGGCCTCGCGTCAGGAAGGCAACGCCGAATGCGGCTGGAGCAAGCTGCACAAGGTGCGCCGCGCCATTCACCGCAACGAGGACATCCTCCAGCCCGAGCAGCTGCAGGCCGTCGATCAGGCCATCGCCCAGAACAAGTCGCTGTCCACGCTGGTGCAGATGCGCCGCGAGCTAGGCCGCATCTGGGAAAGTTCCAGCGCCAGCAGCGAACAGCTGCTCCATGACCTGCAGGCCTGGTGCCAGCGCGCCCAGCAAAGCGGCATCGCCGGGCTCGAGCAATTCGCTCAACGTCTGCGCCGCTACGCGGCATGATGCTAGAGAAGCTCAACCCCGAACAACGCGCCGCAGTAACGTTAGAACCGCAGCACGCCCTGGTCCTGGCCGGGGCGGGCAGCGGCAAGACCCGGGTGCTCACCACCCGCATGGCCTGGCTGATTCAAACCGGCCAGGCTTCGCCTTTTGGGCTGCTGGCTGTCACGTTCACCAATAAGGCCGCCCGCGAGATGCTGGCGCGGATGTCGTCCATCCTGCCGATCGACACGCGCGGTCTCTGGATCGGCACCTTCCACGGGCTGTGCAATCGCATGCTGCGGGCGCATCACCGCGATGCCGGCCTGCCGCAAAGCTTCCAGATCCTCGATGTCACCGACCAGCTCGCCGCCATCAAGCGGCTGATGAAGGCCAATGGCGTCGACGACGAGAAGTACCCGCCGCGCGACGTGCAGCGCTTCATCAATGGCGCCAAGGAAGAAGGGCTGCGCCCGGACGGCGTCGAAGCCTACGACAGCCACCGCCGCCGCCTGATCGAGATCTACCAGCTGTACGAGGCCCAGTGCCAGCGCGAGGGCGTGGTCGATTTCGCCGAGCTGCTGCTGCGCGCCTATGAACTGCTGTCGCGCAACGCGCCGGTGCGCGAGCACTACCAGCGGCGTTTCCGCCACATCCTGGTCGATGAGTTCCAGGACACCAACACGCTGCAGTACAAGTGGCTGCGTCTGCTGGCCGGGGGCGGTGCGGCGATCTTCGCCGTGGGTGATGACGACCAGTCCATTTACGCGTTCCGTGGCGCCAACGTCGGCAACATGGCCGACTTCGAGCGCGATTACGCGCGTGGCACGGTGATCCGGCTGGAGCAGAACTATCGTTCCTATGGCCACATCCTGGATTCGGCCAACGCGCTGATCGGCCACAACAGCGGCCGCCTGGGCAAGAACCTCTGGACCGAGCAGGGCGAAGGCGAGCCCGTGCGCGTCATCGAGCAGCCGTCGGACGGCATGGAAGCCCAGTGGGTGGTGGACGAGATCCGTTCGCTGATCCACGAAGGCAGCCTGCGCCGCGAGATCGCCGTGCTCTACCGCAGCAACGCGCAGTCGCGCGTGCTGGAACACGCCATCTTTTCCGCCGGCATTCCTTACAAGGTCTATGGCGGCCTGCGCTTCTTCGAGCGCCAGGAAGTCAAGCACGCGCTGGCCTATCTGCGCCTGATGGCCAACCCGCAGGACGACACGTCGTTGATGCGGGTGGTGAACTTCCCCACGCGCGGCATCGGCGCGCGCACGCTGGAAACGCTGGCCGACGCGGCCCGCACCCATGACATCAGCCTGTATTCGGCAGTGGCCATGGTGGGCGGCAAGGGCGGTTCCAACCTGGTGCAGTTCGCCCAGCTCATCAACCGCCTGATCGAGGAAACGCGCGACCTGCCGCTGCCCGAGATGGTCGAGCACATGCTCGAGGCCAGCGGCCTGAACGCCCATTACAAGGCCGAGCGCGAAGGCGCCGAGCGCCTGGAAAACCTGAACGAACTGATCACGGCCGCGGCCGTGTTCGCGTCCGAGGAAAATTACGACGGCATGCCCGCCGGCGTGGTGCCCCAGACCGATGCGTCCTCGACGCTGATGCCGGGCGTGGTCGACGCGCCCATCGTCGCGCCGGACGGCATGACGCCGCTGGCGGCCTTCCTGTCGCACGCGGCGCTGGAAGCCGGCGACAACCAGGCGCAGCAGGGCCAGGACGCGGTCCAGCTCATGACGGTGCATGCCGCCAAGGGCCTGGAGTTCGACGCGGTCTTCATCACCGGCCTGGAAGAGGGCCTGTTCCCGCACGAGAACAGCATCCTCGAACAATCCGGGCTGGAAGAGGAACGGCGCCTGATGTACGTGGCGATCACGCGCGCGCGACAGCGCCTGTACATCACGCTGGCGCAGAGCCGCATGCTGCATGGACAGACGCGCTACGCCATGCGTTCGCGCTTCCTGGAAGAAATCCCCGAGAAGCACCTGAAGTGGCTGACGCCCAAGGCCGGCCTGGCCCAGGCGGGCGCCTCGCAGGCGTCCTGGGGCGGCAGCCGCACCGACGCGTTCGGCCGCAAGCCCACCAACACGATTGCGCCGCGTCAACCGCGCGGCGTCGCCACCGGCGTCACCGTGGGCGACAAGCAGTATCGTGTGGGCCAGGGCGTGCATCACGCGCGTTTCGGCGACGGCACCATCATCGGTCTGAGCGGGTCGGGGCAGGATGCCCAGGCCGAGATCCAGTTCCGCGACGTGGGCGCCAAGACGTTGGCGCTGGGCATCGCCAAACTCGACATAGTCCAGGGTTGAACGACATGGCTGACCACGATTCCCCCAAGGCCGAACTGGCAGCGCTGCGCGCCGAGGTCGACGAGATCGACCAGCAGATCATGCTGCTGCTCGGCGTGCGCTTTCGCTGCACCGACATGATCGGAGAGCTGAAGCAGAACCACGGCATGGATCTGGTGGATCCCAAGCGCGAGGCCCAGCAGGTCGCGCGCATCCGCCGCCTGGCCGAAGAGGCCGGCGTGCCGGCCGCGCTGGCAGAAACCATCCTGCGCGAGGTGATCGACACCGTGATCGACCACCACAGCCGCCTGCGCGACCGTCCGTATTCCTGATCCCTTCCCGGCCTGCCCGCCGGCTTCGCGCCGGCGGACAGCGCGCCCGCTTCACAACACCTTCATGAACGCCATCAGGGCGTCGATCTCGTCAGCGCTCAAATCGAGCGGCCGGATGTGTTCCGACTTGCGCGGCGCCAGCGGATCCGGTGGTTCGCGCGGTACTGGGTCGCGGCCCATGCCGGCGTCGTACATGCGCAGCAGACCTCTCATGTCGGGGAACAGGCCGTTGTGCATCCACGGGCCGGCGCGCGCGACGTTGCGCAGGCTGGGCGTGCGGAACTTGCCCAGGTCCGCCGGATCGCGCGTCGCTTCATAGCGCCCCAGATCCTGGTTGCGCCGGCCGTAGAAAGACAGCCCGATGTTGTGGAAGGCGTGATCGCTCAGCAGCGGGCCGCCGTGGCAATTCATGCAGCGGGCCCGGGTGCGGAACAGGTGCAGGCCGAGCAGCTCGGTGTCGTCCAGCGCATCGGCGCGGCCTTCGATGAAGTCGTCGAAGCGTGTGCGTTCAGGGCGCAGGGTGGCGACGTAGGCGGCCAGCGCGCGCGCCAGCCGGTCGGCATCGATCGGAGAGCCCGGCACGGGCGCCACGGAGATGGCATCGAGTGGAGGGTTTGGCACGGACGACATGGGGACGGCGCCTGGAGGCGAACCCTGTGCGGGCGCTGCGCCAAATGCGCGCAGGAACCGGGCGGGATAGGACTCGGATGCGTCGAGCCGGGCGACCGCGCCGGCCGCGTCGTGGTTCATCTCGCGCGGATCGTGCAGCGGCCCCATCACTTGTTCCTTGAGCGTGGCGGCGCGTCCGTCCCAGAACAGCCGGGGCGCGAAGGGCGCGGCGTACAGCGGCGTGGAGCGCCGCCGTCCCATGAGCCCGTCCTCGCCCACCGCCAGCGGCCTGCCGTCGGTGAAGGCGCGTTCGGGCGCATGGCAGGACGCACAGGATACCTGCCCCTTGCGCGACAGGCGCGCATCGAAGAACAGCGTCTGGCCCAGCGCGACGATCGCGGGCGTGGCCACATCGGCGGCCAGCTGCGCCTGTCCGGCATTGGCGGCGGTCCATTGCAGGGCGGGGGCCGACGCGGCAGGCACCGGCGCCCATTCGGTCCAGGCCACGCCCGGATCGATGGACGGCGCGGGCCATTGTGCTCTTGGCGCCGCATAGCGCGCGCGCAGGCAGGCGAGATCCCAGCCGGCCTGCGCGCGGCAGACGGCCGCGGACGGGTCGGCCGCGTTCGCGGCGGCCCCCAGCGCCGCGCCCAGCATCAATAGCGATAACCGACTTGCAGCCATATTTCACGTCCCACCTGATACAGCGCGCGGCTGCTCTTGAGATTCGGGTTGCTGGCCGTGAGCGCGGGCTTGCTATCGAGCACGTTCAGCACCTCGGCCGAGATTTCGAGATTGCGGGCGAAGGTCGGCCGCCACGCGAGCTTGGTGTCCCAGGTCCAGTACGAGGGCAGGTTGCCGGACTCGTAGCGCTGCAGGTACAGCGGCTTGGGTCCCACGCCCACGTAGATGGTGGCGTCGCGCTTGCTGCGCCAGTGCAGCTTGTTGCTCCAGGTCAGGCCGGCCTTGGGTAAAGCGCCGATCAGGTGCAGCACGGCTTCCTGCGGCTGGTGGAAATTGCTGGGCGGCAGATCCATGGCGCGTATCTGCGCGTTGTTGTAGATCACCTGGTCGTCGGGATCGCGGGCGTCGCCGCTATAGCCCTTCACCAGGTCGCCGTTGGTCTTGCGCTTCTGCCAGCTCCAGGTCGCCAGCAGGTTCCAGCGTGTCTCGCCCAGGCGCCAGGGCTCCAGCGGACGCAGCGTCAGGCTGACGCCATCGGTGGTCGAGCGGCCGTCGTTGGTGTAGCGGTAGCCGTCGGTATCGTTGCCGGCCTTGGTCCATTGATCGCGGCCGTTGCGATGCACATAGCTCAGCGTGCCTTCGATGCCGGCCAGGCGCTGGCGCAGCGACATGGCCCATTCGTCGTCGTAGGGCATGCGCAGGCCCTGATAGCGCACGTAGTATTCCCTGGTGCCGTCGGTGACCGGGCGGCCCTTGGCGTCCAGCACCTGCCGCCGCATGCGGTTGATCTCTTCCTCCAGCGCGGTCTGCAGCACTTCCGAACCGTAGTAGCGCGACCAGCCCGCGCTGAGCAGCGTGTCGCCCGAGCCGAGCACATCCCAATCCAGGCGGGAGCGCGGCGAGATATTGTTCGTGCCCAGGAAGCTCTCGCGGTCATAGCGCACGCCGGCGTCCAGTGCCAGGCGTTGCCATTCGACGCGGTCTGACAGATAGGCGCTGACGCTGTCGTAGTTCACGTCTACGGTGCCGGGCAGGTAGCGGACCTTGCTGAAATCCTGGTAGCCGCCCTTGTTATCGTAGGCGCGGCGGTAGGAGTGTGATTGCTGGAAGCGTTCGAACCCGGCTTGCACCCGCTGCCATTCCAGGCCGGCGTAGGGGATGTGCGTGAAGGCGCCGGTGCGGATGGGATCCAGGTCGACGTGGCCCTTGAGGGTCCAGCTGTCCTGCTGCTTCTGTTCCTTGCCGAAGCCGCCCGCCGTATATTGCGGCAGGCCCCGGGGCTGGAAAGTGACCAGCTCGTCGCCGACCGATACGCGGTTGCTGAGCGCGCGGTCCCAGCCGGCCTGCAGCGAATAGCGCCCGCCCTGGAACTGGTGGTCGATGTTGACGCTGATGCCGCGCGCCGCATGGTTGTTGTCCCAGCGGGTTTCGCGGAAGAGGTTGCTGACCAGCGTTTCCTTGCGGTCGCTGTATTTGAGCACCAGGTCGGCCGTGGTCCGCGCGCTGACGCGCACGCTGAACTTGCCCAGGAAATTGTCGATCTGGTCGCGATAGTTGTCCTGGCCGGGCAGCGGCTGGCCCTTGCCGTCCACGCCCATGTTCCAGCGCGTGATGTCGGATTGGCGACGCGATACCGCCAGGACCGCGCCGGACTTTTCGTTGAAAGCCAGATCCGCCACGCCGGAGTAGAAGCGCTTTTTCCATTCCGGCGCGTAGCCAGGCTTGCCCTGCGCCCAGCTCGCTTCCTCGCCTTCGGCCACCTTCTGCTGCGTCATCTTGGACGTGTTCCAGCGGTAGTCCAGGCTCAGGTGGTTCTCGCCGGAGTAGCGGCGCAGCCGGGCGTCGACCACGCCGCCAGTGAAGCGGCCGTATTCCGCCGGCACGAAGCTGTCGTAGACGCGAACCTCCTCGAGCAGGCTGGTGTCGACGAAATACGACTGGCTGTTGCTGGGGATGTTGCCGACCTGCAGGTTCAGGTTCTTGCTGGCCGGGTCCAGGCGGTTGGTGGCGTCCATGCCGTCCAGCTGGAACAGGTTCTGGTAGGGGCTGGCGCCGTGGAAGGACAGGTCTTCCACGTCCAGCGAGCCCCGGTTCTGCGAACCGTTGGCGCCGGCATTGACGCGCACCGCCGGGTGGCTGGCGACCAGCGATGTCAGGTCGCGGTTGGAGCTGGGCGTCTCGGCGATCTGTTCGCGCGTGTAGGTCCGCTCGCCGGGCTGTTCGCCGTAGACGCGCACCGCGTCCAGGCGATGGGCCGAGAACAGATTGGTCTTGTCCACGTAGACGATGTAGCGGCCCGGACCGTCCGCTTTCAGGGCCAGGCCGGATCCGGCCAGCAGGTGGCCCAGCGCCAGCAGCGGCGAGTATTCGCCCCGCAGCGCCGGCGCGGTCTTGCCGGCGACGGCGGCTGGCGGGAACGAGATTTCCTGGCCCGCCTGGCGGCCTAGCGCCAGCAGCGCATCGCCCAGGGGCTGGGAGGGCAGGTTGTATGTGGCGGGGCGTGCGGCGGGTTGCGCGTAGACGGGAGCGGCCAGGGCCAGCACGGCGCCGAGCAACGCGGTGCCGGCGCGGCGTCGGCCGATGGAAGAGGTAGACATGCGTGCGTCCAAAAGCGGTGTTGATCTCGGCCGTAGGACGCTGCGGGCGCTGGATTACCTCAGCGCGATCGCCATGAATAATTTATATTGATTCTTATTTACCGATTGGCAAACGGCAAATGGGCCGCCGCATGCCGGTCGTCGCGGTCAACGCAGCAGCAGCAGTCCCGGCAGGTCGGTGATCCGCACGCGGGTCTGCGCGAGCAGCAGTTCCAGCGCGCGTTTCGGGGCGGCCAGGCGCGCGGTGCCGGAGATGCGCGCATTGCGCGCGGCCTGCCCCAGCACCAGCACGCGCTTGCTGGTGTAGCGGGACAATTGCGCCGCCGCCGCCGGCAGCGCCACATCGTTGAACGAGAGCAGGCCTTGGCTCCAGTCCGGCGCCGCTTCGCTTGACGAGGCGACGCGGACGATGCCGTCGGCCGAGACCTGGACGCTGTCGCCGCTGTCCAGGATGTCGGCGCGATCGTCGGCGCAGATCCGGCAATGCACTTGCACGCGGTGTTCGTAGACCGCGACGCGGGTGCCATGCTCCTGGCGCTCCACGGTATAGCGCGTGCCCAGCGCCGTGGCTGATGCATCGGGCGTGGTGACGGTGAAGGCGGGGCCACCTTGCGCGGCGGGAGCGGCCTCGAACAGTGCGCGGCCCGCCAGCAGGCGCACGACGCGCTTGCCCGCCGCATAGTCCAGCGCGATGGCGGACTCCGCGTCCAGCGTGACGCGTGAGCCGTCGGGCAGCTCGACGACGCGCAGCGCGTTGCCGCTGGCATAGTCCGCGCCGGGATGGGCATTGCGCGAGAATTGCCAGACGGGCCAGGCCGTGGCGGCGATCAGCAGCGCCGCGACCGTTGCCTTGCGTCCGCGCGCCGGGCGCTTGGCCAGCCGGGCCTGGTCGATGTCACCCATGCGGCGCCATATCCGCGCCAACCGTTCATAGGCCTCGGCATGGCGGATATCGGCCTGATACCAGGCGTCGAACTCCGCCTGAGCCTCCGGGGCCAATGGCTGCCCGCTGCGGCGCACGACCCAGCGCGAGGCCTGCTCGGCCAGGCTGGCCTGCCGGCCGCGCGCGTCGGCGGCGCTCACGCCGCCAGCGCCTGGTCGCAGGCGAGCAGGATGCGCATCATGTGTTTTTCGACCGCGCTGACCGTGATCGCGTAGCGTTCGGCGATGGCGCGGTAGGTCAGGCCGTCGTGCCGGTGCATCACGAACACGTCCAGGCTGCGGCGCGGCTGGGACAGCAGCGCGGCTTCGAGCCGTCGCAGCATCTGGTTGGCCACGGCGACCTCCAGCGTGTCGGCCTCGTGGGTTGGGGGCAGGGCGCTGGCGTAGTCGGCTGCGCCGGTCAGTTCGCGGCTGCGCCGACGGTGCCAGTCGGTGGCGATATTGGCGGCGACGCGGAAGACGTAGGCGCGGTCATTGTCCGGGCGCGTGCGGTCACGGAATTGCGCCAGCTTGATCCAGGTGTCATGGGCGCAGTCCTGGGCCACGTCGCGCGACCCCGTGCGCAGTGAAAGAAAGCCCAGCAGTTCGCGGTAGTGGCGAAGAAATACATCCGTAAGCGTAGACATGACGCCGGCCCGGTCGGCCGTCAGAGCCAGATTCGCGACGAAGTATAAATGATAATAATTATTGATATCAAATAGGCGCATGGAACGGCAGTCAAGAAGGGGGCTTGTCGCCCCCTCCGCTTGCCGTCAGGCTTCGGACTGCCCGATTTCCTCCAGCGAGCCTTGCAGCTCCAGCCACTGCTCTTCCAGCTCGTCCATGCGCTTGCCGTGTTCGCCGTGCTCGGCCATGACCTTCTGGCGTTCGGCGCGGCGTTCGTCGGAGTACAGGTCCGGATCGGCGATGGTCGCATCCAGCGCCTGCAGCTTGGCGCGCAGCTTTTCCATCTCGGTCTCGACCTTGGCGAGCCTGGCTTCCAGCGGCTTGCGCAGGGCGGCGAGGCGTTGGCGCTGTTCGGCCTCGGCGCGGCGCTGGGCCTTGCGGTCGACGACGGGATCGGCGCCTTCCGCGTTTTCACGCGCCTCGGCCCGCTCGCCCGCATTGCGCGCGGCCAGCCAGTCGCGGTAGTCCTCCAGGTCGCCGTCGAACTCGCGCACGGCGCCGTCGGCCACGATCCAGAAACTGTCCACCGTGGTGCGCAGCAGGTGCCGGTCGTGCGAGACCAGCAGCATGCTGCCGCCAAACTCCGCCAGCGCGGCGGCCAGGGCCTCGCGGGTTTCCACGTCCAGGTGGTTGCTGGGTTCGTCCAGCAGCAGCAGGTTGGGCTTTTGCCAGACGATGAGCGACAGCGCCAGCCGGGCTTTTTCGCCGCCGGACATGGGGCCGACCTTGCCGTTGACCGTGTCGCCGGAGAAGCCGAAGCCGCCCAGGTAGTTGCGCAGCTCCTGCTCGCGCGCCTCGGGCGCCAGCCGCGCCAGGTGCGCCAGCGGCGTGCTGTCCACGTCCAGCATGTCGAGCTGGTGCTGGTGGAAATAGCCGATGGCCAGCCCGCGCGAGGCGCGGCGCTCGCCGGCCTGCACCGGCAGCTCTTCGGCCAGCGTCTTGATCAGCGTGCTCTTGCCGGCGCCGTTGGCGCCCAGCACGCCGACGCGGCTGCCGGCGCGCACCATCAGCGTCACGTCGCGCAGGATGGGCACGGTGTTGCCGGCCGCGTCGGTGTACCCGGCGGACAGGTGTTCCAGCGTCAGCAGCGGATCCGGCACCTGATCGGGCGAGGGAATGCGGATATCGATGCCGGCTTCGGCCTGCAGCGGCGCCAGCACCTGCATGCGCGCCAGGGCCTTGACCCGGCTCTGCGCCTGCTTGGCCTTGGATGCCTTGGCCTTGAAGCGGTCGATGAAGCCCTGCAGGCGGGCGGCCTCGCGCTGCTGGCGTTCGTAGGCGATGTTGCCCAGGCGCAGGCGCTCGGCGCGCTGCGTCAGGTAGTCGTTGTAGCCGCCGCGGTAGCGCACCAGCTTGGCATGGTCGAAATGCAGGATGGATTTCGCCACCGCGTCCAGGAACTCGGTGTCGTGGGAGATCAGCATCACCGTGCCGGGATAGGCCGCCAGCCATTTCTCCAGCCACAGCATGGCGTCCAGGTCCAGGTGGTTGGTGGGTTCGTCCAGCAGCAGCAGCTCGGACGGCGCCATCAGCGCGCGCGCCAGCGCCAGGCGCATGCGCCAGCCGCCGGAGAAGCTCTGCACAGGCTGCATCCATTCCTGCGGCTTGAAGCCCAGGCCGGCCAGCAACTGCTCGGCGCGCGAGGCCGCGCTCCAGGCGCCGGCTTCCACCAGCGCCGCCTCGGTCTCGGCGATCTGCGTGCCCTGGTCGTCGCCCAGCGTGGCGCGGCGCGCCTGCAGTTCGCGCAGATGGGTGTCGCCGTCGATGACGAACTCGCGGGCGGGACGTTCGTCGGCGTGGATTTCCTGCTCGACGCTGGCGATGCGCCAGCCGGCCGGCAGGCTCAGGTCGCCGGCGTCCTGGTCGATCTCGCCTGTCAGGAGCGCGAACAGCGTCGACTTGCCGGCGCCGTTCTTGCCGACGATGCCCACGCGTTCGCCGGGGTGTACAACAAACTCAGCGCCGTCCAGCAGCACCTTGGTGCCGCGGCGCACGGTCAATCCTTGGGCGCGTATCACGTTTCTCGTTTTCCATCATGCTGTGCGCCACCCGCGCCGTTCGAACGGTTGCCGTCTGTCGGGATGCCGCGGAGCCGGCTTTGCCGGTCCGCAGGCATGCCCCCTAGAGGGGGAAGCGCGTGAGCGCTTCGGGGGTGGGCCATCTACTTCAGTTGTTCTCGGGTCAATAGCAGAAGCTGGTCGCTGGCTTCCTCGGTGTCCAGCCACACGGGCGACAGCTCGGGGAAGGCGGCTTCGAAGAAGTCGCGCTCGTGGCCGATTTCCAGCACCAGCACGCCCTCGTCGCTCAGATAGCGCGGCGCGGCTTCCAGGATGCGGCGCACCAGGTCCATGCCGTCCGCGCCGCCAGCCAGGGCCAGTTGCGGTTCGTGCAGGTATTCCTGCGGCAGCGCGTCCATCGAGCCGCTGTTCACATAGGGCGGGTTGCACAGGATCACGTCGTAGCGGCGCGCGGGCAGCGCGTCGAACAGGTTGCTCTGGTGCAGTTCCAGCCGCTCGGCCAGGCCGTAGTCGTCGACGTTGCGGCGGGCCACGTCCAGCGCGTCCGGCGACACGTCAACGGCGTCCACCTGCGCATGGGGGAAGGCCAGCGCGCCCAGGATGGCCAGGCAGCCCGAGCCGGTGCACATGTCCAGCACGTGCTCGACGGCGTAGGGATCCTGCACCCAGGGCGTCAGGCCCTGGTCCAGCAGTTCGGCGATGGGCGAGCGCGGCACGATGACGCGCGCGTCCACATAGAAGCGGTGGCCGCGCAGCCAGGCCTCGTTGGTCAGGTAGGCGGCCGGCACGCGTTCGGTGACGCGGCGGTCGATCAGGTCCAGCACGCGCTCGCGTTCCTCGGCCAGCACGCGGGCGTCCAGGAAGGGATCCAGCGTGTCCAGCGGCAAGTGCAGCGCATGCAGCGTCAGGTACACCGCCTCGTCCCAGGCATTGTCGCTGCCATGGCCCAGCGCCACCTGGGCGGCGTTCAGGCGCGACACGCCGTAGCGGATCAGGTCGCGCAGCGTTTGCAGTTCGTGGCGGGCGGCAGGATTCATGTGTACTCGGATTCGTGAAGCCGCCCCCGTCCGACCCGGCGGGCCTTCATGGGGGCGGCGGTCCCGCGCGGCAGGCGCGGGGTGTAGCTCGTCAGGGCTGGACGGGCAGCAGGTTTTCCAGCGTGCGCCGGTAGATGTTCTTGAGCGGATCGAGCGAGGCGATCTCGATACGTTCATTCACCTTGTGGATGGTGGCGTTGCAGGGGCCGAACTCGATGACCTGCGGGCAGATCTTGGCGATGAAGCGGCCGTCCGACGTGCCGCCGGTGGTCGACAGCTCGGTGGTCACGCCGGTCTCGGCCAGGATGGCCGAGGACAGCGCTTCGCTGAGCGAACCGCGCGGGGTCAGGAAGGGCTCGCCGCCCAGTTCCCAGTCCAGCTCGTATTCCAGGCCATGGCGGTCCAGCACCTCATGCACGCGCGCCTTCAGCCCGTCGGGCGTGCTGGCGGTCGCGAAGCGGAAGTTGAACAGCGCCACGGCCTCGCCCGGCACCACGTTGGTGGCGCCGGTGCCCGAGTTCAGGTTCGACACCTGGAACGTGGTGGGCGGGAAGTACTCATTGCCCTGGTCCCACTCGATGGCCACGATCTCGGCCAGCGCCGGCGCCAGCTGGTGCACCGGGTTGCGCGCCAGGTGCGGGTAGGCCACGTGGCCCTGCACGCCCTTGACCGTCAGCGTGCCGGACAGCGAGCCGCGGCGGCCGTTCTTGCAGATGTCGCCCAGCGTATCGCCCGAGGTGGGTTCGCCGACGATGCAGAAGTCCATCTGTTCGCCACGCGCCTTGAGCGCGTCGCAGACGATGGCGGTGCCGTCGATCGAGGGGCCTTCCTCGTCGGACGTGATCAGCAGCGCGATCGAGCCGCCGTGCTGCGGATGGGCCGCCACGAATTCCTCGGCCGCCACCACGAAGGCGGCGATCGAACTCTTCATGTCGGCCGCGCCGCGGCCGTACAGGAAACCGTCGCGCTCGGTCGGCGTGAACGGGTCGCTCTGCCATTTCTCGCGCGGGCCCGGCGGCACCACGTCCGTGTGGCCGGCGAACACCGCCAGCGGGGCGGCGCTTCCGCGCCGTGCCCACAGGTTGGTGACGCCGCCCTGGGCGATGGTCTCGCAGCGGAAACCGATGCGTTCCAGGCGCGCGGCCAGCGTCGCCTGGCAGTCCTCGTCGGCCGGGGTGACAGACGGGCGGGCGATCAGGTCCTTGACCAGGTCCAGGACGGCCGATGATCCGGAAGACGTGCTCATCAAGCCCTCAGCAGGTCGTTGATGCTGGTCTTGGCGCGCGTCTGCGCGTCGACGCGCTTGACGATCACGGCGCAGGCCAGGCTGTGCGAACCGTCGGCCGAAGGCAGCGAGCCCGGCACCACCACCGAGCCCGACGGCACGCGGCCGTAGGTGATCTTGCCGGTGGCGCGGTCATAGATCTTGGTGCTTTGCGACAGGAACACGCCCATGGCCAGCACCGAGTTCTCTTCGACCACCACGCCTTCCACCACTTCGGAACGGGCGCCGATGAAGCAGTTGTCCTCGATGATGGTGGGGTTGGCCTGCAGCGGCTCCAGCACGCCGCCGATGCCGACGCCGCCGGACAGGTGAACGTTCTTGCCGATCTGGGCGCACGAGCCCACCGTGGCCCAGGTGTCGACCATGGTGCCTTCGTCGACGTAGGCGCCGATGTTGACGTAGGAGGGCATCAGCACCACATTGCGGGCGATGTAGGCGCCACGGCGGGCCACGGCCGGCGGCACCACGCGGTAGCCGCCTTGCTTGAAGGCGTTGTCGCCGTACTCGGAGAACTTGAGCGGCACCTTGTCGTAGAACTGCAGCGGGGCCTGGCCCATGATGGCGTTCTCGCTCAGGCGGAACGACAGCAGCACGGCCTTCTTGATCCATTGATGCACGACCCAGTCGTCATTGATCTTTTCGGCCACGCGCAGGCGGCCCAGGTCCAGACCGTCGATGGTGTGCTCGACCGCTTCGCGCACTTCGGCGCTGGCGTCGGCGGGCGACAGGTTGGTCCGGTCTTCCCAGGCCTTTTCGATGGTGGTTTGCAGGTCGAGAGTCATAACGGCTCAGCTTTTCAAAGAGGGGTTGGTCAAACGGAAGTCTTGACGAAATGCGCGATGCGCTCGGCGGCCTGCACGCATTCGGCCAGCGGCGCGACCAGCGCCAGGCGCACCCGGTTCTCGCCAGGATTGACGCCGTGGGCGTCGCGCGCCAGGAAGCTGCCGGGCAGCACAGTCACGCCGGTGCGGCCGTAGAGGTCGCGCACGAAGGCGGTGTCGGGGCCGGACGTGCCGGCCCACAGGTAGAACGAGGCTTGCGGGCGGTCCACGTTGAGGACGTCGCGCAGAATGGGCAGCACCGCGTCGAACTTCTCGCGGTACATGCGCCGGTTTTCCTTCACGTGTTCCTCGTCGGTCCAGGCGGCGATGCTGCCGGCCGTGACAATGGGGCTCATGGCGCTGCCATGATACGTGCGGTACAGCAGGAAGCGGCCGATCAGCGCCGCGTCCCCGGCCACGAAGCCCGAGCGCAGGCCGGGCACGTTGGAGCGCTTGGACAGGCTGGAGAACGCCACCAGGTTGCGGTAGTCGTCGCGGCCCAGGCGGCGCGCCGCCTGCAAACCGCCCAGCGGCGGATTGCCTTCGTCCAGGTAGATCTCGGAATAGCATTCGTCGGACGCGATGACGAAACCGTGGCGGTCGGACAGCTGGAACAGCGTCTTCCATTCTTCCAGCGACATCACGTTGCCGGCCGGGTTGCCCGGCGAGCACACGAACACCAGCCGCGTCTTGCGCCAGATGTCTTCCGGCACCTGGTTCCAGTCGCAGCCGAAATTGCGCGCCGCGTCGGCATTGACGTAATAGGGTGTGCCGCCGGCCAGCAGCGTCGCGCCTTCGTAGATCTGGTAGAACGGGTTGGGGCAGACCACCACCGCGCCGGCCGAGGGATCGATCACCGTCTGGGTGAAGGCGAACAGCGCTTCGCGCGAGCCCAGCGCGGGCAGCACCTGGGTTTCCGCGTCGGGGGCGGGGATGCTGTAGCGGCGCGCCAGCCACGCGGAGATCGCCCGGCGCAGCGCCGGATCGCCCTTGGTGGACGGATAGACCGACAGCCCCGCCATGCCGTCCCGGATGGCCTGCGCCACGCGCTCCGGCGCGGCGTGCTTGGGCTCGCCGATCGACAGATTGATGGGGGCAAGCCCGTCCGGCGGCGTGCCGGCCGAGGCCAGCAAGGCCCGCAATTTCTCGAACGGGTAGGGGTGTAGGGCATCTAGGCGCGGGTTCATGCGCACGATTTTAACAAGCAAGCTACAATAGCGGGCTTGGCTAAAGCGAAGGTGGCGAAATTGGTAGACGCACCAGGTTTAGGTCCTGACGCCGTAACAGGTGTAGGGGTTCGAGTCCCCTCCTTCGCACCAAGAAACTCCCATCAAAAACAATGACTTAGGTTTTTACCTTGTCATTGTTTTTGGCTTTTTGGGGCTGTCTGGGCTATGGGCGACCACTTGATGCCAGGTTCTCCCCGAAGAGGCCGACGGCCTTGCGGCCGGTATTGGGGCCGCTGATGGCATCCATTTTCCGCACATCTGGATTCAACCCGGATTCAACCCGGAATCAATCTTGATGATCAACCCGGATGATCATCGCTCAAGGTTGTGCAACGCTGGCGCTTGTATGCCTTGAACCCGTGGCGGGCGCTCACGCGCTACGTCGATGGCGGGCGGCTTGAAGCCGGGAACAAGGCGGCCGTGTGCCCGGCGGGATAATGTTGCGCGGCCGGGCTTGCGTTGTCCTGCCGCGCGCTTTGTTCTAGTCTCGTAGCCCTCATGAATGCAAACCGAGGCGGGCAGGATGCCTATCGAACTTGAACGGGAACTGCGCGATACGGCGGTCGCGTCGATCCAGCGGTATTTCGACCAGAACATGGAAGAGCCGATCGGCAATATCGCCGCCGGCGCGCTGCTGGGATTCTTCCTGGAGGAAATCGCGCCGGTCATCTACAACCGGGCGGTTGCCGACGTGCAGGAAAGGCTGCAGGCGCGCGTTGCCGAGCTGGACCTGGAAGTCCACGAGGAAGAATTCGCCTACTGGCGCAAGCATGACAAGGCCAAGCGCGGCCGGTGACCGGATGCCCTGCGCGGGCGTTGATCCGGCGCCAGGCCGGCGCTGTCTGGAGCCCCGTGGCACGCAAGTGCTCCGGGGCTTCTCTTTTGTCCGCGCGCCAGGGGATGGCCGTGTGCCGCAGATGTCGAATTCCATCGCCGCTCCCGGCGCCACGTCGGACGGACGCGGCGCGGCCGGGATATGGGATATCCCTAATCCCGGGAAAGTTTGCCAAATCTTGATAACCCGTTGAGTCTTTTGATCATTAGCATCAAAAACGTACCTTTCCTGCTTGCGCGCGGCCGCTCCGGCAAGTCGGGCCGAGCGCGGCGGAAGGGTACGCAATGCCAAGGCTGCGCATGCGGACGGTCTCGCCGGCGCAACCCAGAACATGGCAAGGGGCATGGTCCGCGTCCAGAGGCTCCGACAGCCCGTCCGCGGAAGGTCGTAGGCAAGAACGCGCTGACTTGTCCCGAAGGCAGGGGAAGTCATCCTCCGCGGCGCTAGGCACGGCAGCGTGGACCCTCTTCACCGGATGCCGTCCGAGCGTCGGGACGTCCTGTATCAGACACATCGGGAAACGAAAGCATGTCAAATGTGAATTCCCATCCCCATGGCGGATCGACCCAGGGCGGTCTGAAGAAGACGCTGGGCACCTGGCAGCTGTGGGGCATCGCCGTCGGGCTCGTGATCTCCGGCGAGTATTTCGGCTGGAGCTACGGCTGGGCGAAGGCCGGGACGCTGGGCTTTCTGGTCACGTCGGCCTTCGTCGCGGCGATGTACACGACGTTCATCTTCAGCTTCACCGAACTCACCACCTCGATTCCGCACGCGGGCGGGCCTTTCGCCTACGCCAAGCGGGCGTTCGGCCCGGTGGGCGGATACATTGCCGGCATGGCGACGCTGGTCGAATTCGTGTTCGCGCCGCCCGCCATTTCGCTGGCCATCGGCGCGTATCTCCATATCCAGTTTCCCGGGCTTTCGCCCACCACCGCGGCGGTGGGCGCCTATCTCATCTTCATGTCGCTGAACATCGTTGGCGTGCAGATCGCCGCGGCGTTCGAGCTCACGATCACGCTGCTGGCCGTGTTCGAGCTGCTCGTGTTCATGGGCGTCGTGGCTCCGGGATTCCACTGGTCGAACTTCACGCAGGGCGGCTGGGCTGGCGCCGACAACTTTTCGATGGGCACGTTTGGCGGCATCCTTGGCGCGGTGCCGTTCGCCATCTGGTTCTTCCTCGCGATCGAGGGCGTCGCCATGGCGGCGGAGGAAGCCAAGAATCCCAGGCGTTCGATTCCGATCGCGTACATCACGGGCATCCTGACGCTGGTGGTGCTGGCGATGGGCGTGATGCTGTTCGCGGGCGGCGTGGGCGACTGGAAACTGCTGGCGGACATCAACGATCCGCTGCCGCAGGCCATGAAGCTCATCGTGGGGGAAAACAGCGGCTGGATGCACATGCTGATCTGGCTTGGGCTGTTCGGCCTGGTCGCCTCGTTCCACGGCATCATCCTCGGCTACTCGCGCCAGATCTACGCGCTGGGCCGCGAAGGCTATCTGCCGGCGTGGCTGGCGAAGCTGCACCCGCGCTTCAGGACGCCGCACCGGGCCATCCTGGCTGGCGGCGTGGTCGGCATCATCGCCATCTTCAGCGACCAGTACGTGCAGTTCGCCGGCCAGGCGCTCACCGCGAACATCGTGACGATGTCGGTGTTCGGCGCCATCGTGATGTACATCATCAGCATCCTCTCGCTGTTCAAGCTGAGGAAAACGGAGCCCGGGCTGGCCCGCCCGTTCCGCGCGCCGTTGTATCCCTTTTTCCCAGGGTTTTCCCTGGTGGCGGCCATCGTCTGTCTGGTGACGATGATCTACTATAACCGCGAGGTCGCGCTGCTGTTCGCGGCCTTCATGGCGCTGGGCTACGTCTACTTCCTGATGACCAGGGGAAGGCGCAAGGACGATGCGGCCGAGTTGCTCGAAGAGGCCGTGAGGCCGGAGTAGGGGAACATGATGCCAGGCGCCAACCGATTCTTCGTGATGCCAAGCTGGCCGCGGCCTCGACATGGGGCGCTGCCGCAGCCGCCTGACGGCAATCGATGAGGTCGCCACGAGATGCTCGAAACCTCTACATCAGTCCGCGAGTTCAAGGCGCGCCAGATCGTGTCGCACGATGCCGACGAGCAGGCGGCGACCTTGTGCGGCTGGAAGCAGACCTACGACCAGCTGACTCCCGGACCGTTTGTCGGCAGTCTTACCGAGCTGAATTTCTCGGCCACGCATCTGTTTTGCGAAACGACCAGCCACAAGCTGCATCAGCTGTGCGAGATTCCGGATGGCGCATGGTGGTTCGGCATTCCGGTCGGACGCGATGCCGCCGGCAGCATCCATGCCACGCCCATCTCGACGGAGGTGCTGGCCTTTCGTCCGGGCGGCTGTGAATTCGAACTGCTGACGCCGCCCGACTATTCGATTCTCGGCGTGGTGGTGAACGCGGATGCGCTCATGCGCTACGCCGAGCAGTACTGCGAATCGACGTTGCGGCAGATCCACACCAGCAACGAGATCATCTGTATCGGCGCGCAGAGGCGGCATGCGCTGAGCGAGATGCTGCAGATGATCCTGCGGGAAGGGCGCAGCGCCGCCGATGCCTCCGGGGGCGCCGCGCAGCACAACGTGGAAACGACGATATTCGCCACGCTGGTCGAGTCCGGCGTGTTGCCGACGACGCGCCAGAAGGCCCGCCACATCTCGAGCGCGCGTCGGGTCCAGATCGCTTCCGATGCCCGCGATTTCGCGCTGGCCAACCGGGACAGGGCGGTCGGCATCCTGGAGCTTTGCGGCGTGCTGCACGTCAGCCGCAGAACGCTTCAATACTGTTTTGAATATGCCTACGACACGACGCCGCAGAACTACCTGCGCGCGTTGCGGCTCAATGGCGTGCGTCGAGAGCTGTCAGCGCGCGAGCGCGGTTCGACCACCATCCATCAGGTCGCCTCATCCTGGGGCTTCTGGCACATGAGCCAGTTTGCCCAGGACTATCGGACGCTGTTCGGCGTGCTGCCTTCCGACACCCTGCTCGCGGGCGGCGCCAGCGCGGGCTGAGCCGGCTCACGGCACATCGCGTCGCTGGCATGGCCGCCGCGCGGGCGGCGCGGCCATGCGCGCGCCGTCGGCGATTGCAATCACGCTTGATTCACCTCGCTCATGGTTAACCAGTAGAGGGCGATTCTTTGCCAAAAGTCGATACGGGTTGCGCGATGCCCCTCATTACCATGGACGCATCGAAAGGACGGGATGCAATCAGGCCGTCGCGTTCGATGAGCTTGTATCGAAGACAGCAACAGTGGAGACGTCAATCGTGGACACGCAGGGTAAGTCGGGTATCGATATCAAGACGGTCGAGGACGCCATTCGATTGGTCGAGGCCAGCAAGCTGACTCACATCAAGGTGGGGCTGTCCGACGTCGACGGCATCCTGCGCGGCAAGTATCTGCGCAAGGACAAGTTCGTCTGCGCGTTGCGCTCGGGGTTCGCGTTCTGCAGCGTGGTGCTGGGGTGGGACGCCGACGATCAGATGTACGACAACGCGTCGTACACGGGTTGGCACACGGCCTACCCGGATGCGCAGGTCCGCATCATTCCGCAGAGCTGCCGCCGGCTGCCGCTGGAAATCATGAACGGCGAACCGATGCTGTTCTTCCTGGCGGAGTTCGCCGGCGATGCCGAGGACATCTGCCCGCGCGGCGTCCTGCGCCGGGTGATCAAGCGCGCCGGCGACCTGGGCTACGACGTGTATTCGGCGCTGGAATACGAGTTCTTCGTGTTCGAGGAAACGCCTCACAGCGTGCGCGAAAAGAACTACCAGAACCTCAAGAGCTGGACGCCCGGGAACTTCGGCTATTCGATCCTGCGCAGCACGGTGAACAGCGATTTCTATCGCGACCTCATCGACATGACCGAGACCATGGACATGCCGATCGAGGGGCTGCACACCGAGACGGGACCGGGCGTGCTGGAGGCCGCGCTGGCGGTCGACGAAGCCTTGGCGATGGCCGACAAGGCCATGCTGTTCAAGTGCTTCACCAAGGCCCTGGCCCAGCGCAACGGCCTGATGGCCACGTTCATGGCGAAGTGGTCGCACAACGAGCCCGGCCAGAGCGGCCACATCCACATGTCGCTGCGCGAGCGGGAATCAGGGAAGTCGGCGTTCCACGATGAATCGCGGCCGCACAACATGAGCGTGGTGCAGGAGCACTTCATCGCCGGCGTCCAGCAATTCCTGCCGGAATTCATGAGCATGTACGGGCAGACGGTCAACAGCTATTCGCGTCTGGTGCCGGGTTATTGGGCGCCGCTGGACGCCACCTGGGGCGTGGAAAACCGCACCACGGCCTTGCGCCTGATTCCGGGAACGGAAAAGTCGCAGCGCGTCGAGGTGCGCATCGGCTCCGCGGACGCGAATCCGTACATCGCCCTGGCCGCGGCCCTGGGCGCGGGTCTCCACGGCATCGAGCACAAGCTGAAACTCCAGCCCATCGTCACGGGCAATGCCTACACGCAGCAGTTTCCCGATCATCTGAAGCTGCCCAGCTCGCTATGGGACGCGGCGCAGCGCCTGCGCGCATCGGCAGTGGGGCGCGAGCTGTTCGGCGATGCGTTCGTCGAGCATTTCGTGGCCACGCGCGAGTGGGAGGAGCGCCAGTTCCGCCGTCATGTGACGGACTGGGAGCTCAAGCGCTATTTCGAAATCATCTAGGTTCCAGTCGTCGAGAGACCGTCATGAAAAAGCAACTGACCACCATCAGCCCCATCGATGGCAGCCTGTACGTTCAGCGCGATCTGGCGACGGACACGCAGATCGCGCAGGCGCTGACGCACGCGCACGCAGTTCAGAAGGACTGGGCCAGGCAGCCGATCGCGCATCGCATCAGGATCCTGAGCACCGCGATCGACCGCTTTGTCGCCAACAAGGAGATCATCGCCGAAGGCATCACGCGCCAGATGGGGCGGCCGATCCGCTATGCCGGCGGCGAGGTGGACGGATTCGCCGCGCGCGCCCGCCACATGCTGTCGATCGCCGAAGCGTCGCTGAGGCCGATCCAGGCGCCGCCGCAGGAAGGCTACACCCGCTACATCACGCGCGAACCGGCAGGCGTGGTTTTCACGATCGCGCCGTGGAACTACCCGCTGCTGACGGCGGTGAACAGCATCGTGCCGGCGCTGGCGGCCGGCAACGCGGTCATCCTGAAGCACTCTGACCAGACGCCGCTTTGCGCCGAATGGATCCACCAGGCCTTCGTCGAGGCCGATCTGCCGCCGGGTCTGTTCCAGTACCTGCACGTCGACCATGATGCCGTTCGCCGCATCATCGAATCCAATCAGGTCAACGTCGTCTGCTTCACGGGATCGGTGGCCGGCGGGCGCGCCATCGAGCAGGCCGCCGCCGGCCGCTTCATCGGCGTCGGCCTGGAACTGGGCGGCAACGATCCGGCCTATGTGCGCGAAGACGCCAACCTCGGCCATGCCGTCGAGACGCTGGTGGACGGCGCGTTTTTCAATAGCGGGCAGTCCTGCTGCGGCATCCAGCGCATCTACGTCGCGCAGCGCCACTATGACGCGTTCGTTCAGCGCGCCGTGGCGCTGACGAACCAGTATGTGCTGGGAAATCCGCTGGACCCGGCGACGACGCTGGGCCCGGTCGTCCGCGCCTCGGCGGCTGATGGCGTGCGCGCCGTCATTGCCGACGCGCTGGCGAAGGGCGCGAAGAATCTCATTGATCAGCAGGTGTTCGGCAGGGCTGACGATGGCGGACCGTATCTGGCGCCGGGCCTGTTCGTCAACGTGGATCACACGATGACGCTGATGAACGATGAATGCTTCGGCCCGGTCGTCGGCATCATGCCGGTCCGGGACGACGAGCAGGCGATCGCGCTGATGAACTCCAGCCCTTACGGCCTGACCGCCAGTGTATTCACCACCGACGAGCAGGCGGCGATCGGCATCGGCCAGCGCCTGGAGACGGGCACGTTCTTCATGAATCGCTGCGACTACCTGGATCCGGCGCTGGCATGGACCGGCGTGAAGCACTCGGGGCGCGGGGCCACGCTCTCGCAGGTCGGCTATGAGCATCTGACCCGTCCGAAGTCCTTCCACCTGAAGCGGCATGTCCAACCCTAGTCCTTGAGAAAAACATGACTCTCCCGATTGCAAACTGGAATTATCCGACCTCGGTCAAGGTGGGCGCGGGACGCGCCAGCGAACTGCCGCAATGGTGTGCCAGCCTGGGCATGAAGCGGCCGCTGCTGGTGACGGACCCGGGGCTGGCGGCGTTGCCGATGACGGTGAAGCTGCTGGATTCATGCCGCTCGGCCGGCCTGGACGCGGGCCTGTTCCATGCCATCAAGGGCAATCCGACCGGCAAGAACGTCGATGACGGCGTGGTGGCGTTCAAGGCCGGCGGCCATGATGGCGTCATCGCATTCGGCGGCGGCTCGGCGCTCGATGCCGCCAAGGCGATCGCCTTGATGGCGGGCCAGGACCGGCCGCTCTGGGATTTCGAGGACGTCGGCGACAACCACCTGCGCGTGAACGTCGCGGGCATGGCGCCCGTGGTCGCCATTCCGACGACGGCAGGCACCGGCTCGGAAGTCGGCCGCGCCTCGGTCATCACCGATGAGCGCGAGCACGTCAAGCGCATCATCTTCCATGCGAAGATGCTGCCGGCGGTGGTCATCCTGGACCCGGAACTGACGGTCGGCCTGCCGCCGAAGATCACGGCCGCCACCGGCATGGACGCCCTGTCGCACAGCCTGGAGGCGTATTGTTCGCCGTTCTACCATCCGATGGCCGTGGGTATCGCGGTGGAAGGCATCCGCCTGGTCAAGGACTATCTGCCGCGCGCCTGCGAAAACGGCGCGGATCTGGAGGCGCGCCTGCAAATGCTGGTGGCGTCGAGCATGGGCGCGACGGCTTTCCAGCGCGGCCTGGGCGCGATGCACGCCCTGGCGCACCCGTTGGGTGCGCTGTACGACGCGCATCACGGCCTGCTCAACGCGATCCTGATGCCATATGTGCTGCGCGCCAACCAGAGCGTCATCGCGTCGCGCATCGGTCTGCTGGCGCGCTATCTGGAGCTGCCGGATCCGTCCTTCGACAGCTTTCTGGATTGGGTGCTGGAGATGCGTGCCGCCCTGGGCATCCCGCACACGCTTGCGCAGATCGGCATCGACGCGAAGGAGGCGGAACGCATCGGCAGGATGGCGCACGCCGATGGCTCGGCCGGCACTAATCCGATTCCGTTCACGCCGCAGGCGTATGCGGGCATCCTGGTGAACGCGGTCGAAGGCGTGCTGTAGCGACGCCGTCTTTGTCCGGATGGCCATCCGTGCAGGCGTGGGCGGGGCCATGGCAAAGAAAACGCCCCAGACAACCGCACGTTGCCTGGGGCGCAGTGCCACCGGTTACGGGCGGGGGATGCCAGGAACGGTGGCAGGAGAAGCTTAGCAAGCGCGGGAGCGCATGGTATGAAGTTGTGTGAAGGATTGTTGTGGTTGTGAATCTGCCGCCGAGCCTGGCGTTCAGCGGACGAACTTGACGTAGACGAGTTCCGGGTCGCCTTCGTCCAGGTTTTCGATCATGCCGCTGGGCACGAAACCGGCCTTGGCCATCAGGCGCCGGGCGGCGACATTGGACTGGTTGGTCGACGTGAAAAGCTTGGCTGTATCGCAAGCGGTCACGGCCGCTTGCAGCAGGCGCAGCGCCACGCCCTGGCGCCGGCAAGCGGCGGCGACGACGATGAGCGATACGAAGCCGTGTCCGAAAAAGCCGTGGTCCTGCATCACATAGCCCACGATGCGGCCGGCGTCGAGCGCGACCCGGCATTGTCCCTGTTCGATGGCCCGCGTGATCTGCCTGGCGCGCGCGGGATCCGCCAGGGCCAGGGCGTCGACCGCGAGGATGGCTGGCGTGTCCGCCGGCGTCGCCACGCGGACTTGCTGCGCATCCTGGGGCGGCGCGGTCTGGTCGGACGCGCGGGTCGGAGGCGCGCCGGGCAAGGACAGCATCCAGAATCCGTCTTCGCCATCTGCTTCGCGCGGCGGCTGCACGGCCGCCTGCGGCGCGACCGTGCGCCAGAAGCGCAGCGCGCCGGCGTTGTTTGCCATGATGCCGATGCGCCAGGCGCCCGGATGGGCGGCGAACAGCGCGCGCGCGGCCTGCGCGCCCAGGCCCCGCGCGCGGAAGTCGGGCAGCACGCAGAACTCGGCCATTTCGAAGGCGCCGCTGTCGGGCAGTTGCCGGACCAGGGCGAAGCCTGCGGTCCGGCCCTGCTCGCGGATCAGATAGGGAAAGCGGCCGGCTTCGGTCCAATACAGCGGCAGATACGGGTAGTGGGCGTCCACGCCCAGGCCGCGCAGGTAGCCGGGCAGCAGGGCGGTGAGTTCCTCCCGCGCCGGGCCGCTGGCGGGAACGCGTTCGAGCGTGATCGTCATGGCCGGATCCGTGCCGCCTCAGTCGCCCGCCAGTTCGCGCAGCTCCAGCGCGCGGGCGATGTTCAGCAGCATGGGGCAGTGCCCGTACATCGGCGAGCCCACATAGGACGTGGCGAGCGCGCAATGGCCGTTGCGGTATTGCAGCCAGGCCTTCTGCGTCTGTTCCAGCTTGTCGGCGTCCTCGGGCGCTTCCTGCGCGAGTTTGGCATGCAGCCGCGCATAGAGCGTGTTGATCTCGCGCTTGACCTGCGCCGAAACCGATTCCGAACAGCTCAGCACCGATGTGTTGTTGACCGCGCCGGCCTCGGTCAGGCAGCGGTCATACAGCGTGTTGTAGTCGACGGCCGGCGCGGCGCCGGCGGCCAGGGGCAGCAGCAGGGGCAGGGCGCAGAGCAGGCGGGAGATCGGGTTCGGCATGGCGTATTCGGATGGCTATGGTTGGGGATCGCAGGAACGGACGCCAGGTCCGGATCGTCGCGCGGCAAGTCGAGAGGCATGGATAATCGCAGAATGTCGTGCGTCGGATCGGCCGGCCGCCGCTGAACCATAACCGAATCAGGAAGAACCATGAAATTTGGCTACACCATTATCTACGTGCCGGATGTCCCGGCCTCGCTGCGGTTTTTCGAGGATGCCTTTGGCTTTGCGCGCCGTTTCCTGCATGAGTCGAATACCTACGGCGAACTGGAAACCGGCGAAACCACGCTGGCCTTCGCCGCGAGCGAACTGGCTGACCTGCATTTCGAAGGCGGCGTGATCCCGGCGGCCGCGTCGGCCAGGCCGCTGGGCGTGGAGATAGCCTTCGTGACGCAGGACGTGGCCGGCGCGCATGTCCGCGCGGTCAACGCGGGCGCGACCCAGCTCAGCGCGCCAGAGACCAAGCCTTGGGGCCAGGTCGTGTCCTATGTCCGATGCCCGGACGGTTCGCTGGTCGAACTGTGCAGCCCGATCCAGGCATGACCGGCCGGATCCGTGGGTCTCAGGCCCGCAGGTCCAGCAGATAGCCGGTGCTCTTGAGGAACTCGCCGGCCGCGATGCGGTATTCCCCCAGCCGCCATTCCGGATTCTGCGGAATGCTGCGTTCGAATGCATGCAGCAAGCCGCGCCAGTCGCCGTCGTTCAGCAGCGCCGCCTTGAACGCCTCGAACGCGCGCGGCTGCACCACGCCCATCAGGGCGGCCGTGGCGCGGTCCGCCGGGCGCATTTCCATCTGGCCGTTGCTATAGCGCACGCTGGGCAGGTCGACGATGGTGCCGGCCGGCAGGTCGCGGGCCGGGCTGCCGGCCAGGGACTGGCCGGACAGGGGGGCCAGCGGCCGCGTCGGGCCGTCGACGAATTGCGCGGGTTTCTGATACAGGTTTGGCGGCGCGGAGGCGGCATCCGTGATGGACATGAAATCGGTTCCGAATAGGCGATATCTGGAGCTTGCGTTGCCGGGTTGACGGCAATTCGAGCGGCGACTTAAGGCAGCATCCAGGCGCGTGGCGCCGGCGCCGACTTTGCAATGCTTTGAAGTCTGGGATGGCGCGGCGCGATATCTTTGGATTTTCAGTCCAAGGGACCACCATCATGCATGCTTTGTCGAAACGGTGCGGGGCCGAGTTTTTCGGGACTTTCTGGCTGGTGCTGGGCGGCTGCGGCGCGGCGGTGCTGGCCGCCGGCGTGCCCGATGTGGGCATCGGCTATGCCGGCGTCGCCCTGGCGTTCGGCCTGACGGTGCTGACCATGGCCTTCGCCGTGGGCCATATCTCAGGCGGGCATTTCAACCCTGCGGTGACCGTGGGGTTGCTGGCGGGCGGGCGTTTTCCCGCCAGGGACGTCCTGCCCTATGTCGTGGCCCAGGTGCTGGGCGCCGTCGCGGCGGCGGCGGTGCTGGCCTGCATCGCTACGGGCAAGACGGGGTTCGACCTGCAGGCCAGCGGCTTCGCCGCCAATGGCTATGGCGATCATTCTCCCGGCAAGTACTCGCTGGCGGCGGCTTTCACCGCCGAGCTGGTGCTGACCGCCGGCTTCATCTTCGTGATCCTGGGCGCCACCAGCAAGCGCGCGCCCGCCGGATTCGCGGGCATTCCCATCGGCCTGGCCCTGACGCTGATCCATCTGGTCAGCATCCCGGTGACCAACACCTCGGTGAATCCGGCGCGTTCGACCGGCCCGGCCCTGTTCGTCGGCGGTTGGGCGGTGGAGCAGCTGTGGCTGTTCTGGGTGGCGCCGATCGCCGGCGCCGTGGTGGGCGCGATCGCCTACCGCCTGGTCAGCCGGCCCGAGAACGAGTAAGCAGGCTCGCCGACGGCCCAGGTGCGGGGCCGGCTTGCGCCTTGTGGCGTTCTGGCGGGACTCAGGACGCCGTAAGTCGCCGCTCGATACTCTCATGGATTCCGCCACTTTCCGGGCCTGATCCGTGAATCCCCTCCCTTTGTCCGGCGACGCTGGCTCGCCGACGCGCTACGACACGCCCACCATCCTGCTGCATTGGCTGACGGCCCTGCTTGTGGTCGGCCTGTTCGCCCTGGCCGAGATATGGGACGCGCTGCCGCGCGGCACGCCCACGCGCAAATTGCTGCAGTCGCTGCATGTGTCCTTCGGCCTGCTGTTTGCAGCCGTGCTGGTGGCGCGCATTGTCTGGCGCTTGACGGCGGGGCGGCGTCTGCCCCGGGCGTCCGGCGGCATCTGGGGACTGGCTGGCTCAAGCATGCATGTCCTGCTCTATGTGTTGATGGCGGCGCAGGTCGTGCTGGGTTTCCTGTTCCGCTGGGCGCAGGGTGAAGCGTTCACCTTTTTCGGCCTGTTCGACGTGCCCACGCTGATCCCCATCGACCGCGAGCAGCGCCGCGCCATCGGCGGCCTGCACGACACGGTGGCCTGGACCATCATCGTCCTGGCGGGTTGCCATGCGCTGGCGGGGTTGGCCCATCATTACTGGCTGAAGGACGGGATCCTGCGCCGGATGCTGCCGCGGCGTTGAGCGCCGCGTCGCGGGAGGATTCCGGGGCAGGGCGGTCGCAGGTTGTACATTACGCACTGTCGTCTGCTCCATTTTTTACAGGATTCCCCCATGAGCGCCCCTGAAGTCCTCATTTCTTCCTCGATTGCCTGCGCCAACGACCGGCCCTTCGTGCTGTTCGGCGGCATCAATGTCCTGGAATCGAAGGACCTGGCGTTGCGCGCCTGCGAGGAATACCAACGTGTCACGTCCAAGCTTGGCATTCCCTATGTGTTCAAGGCCTCGTTCGACAAGGCCAACCGTTCCTCGATCCATTCGTATCGCGGACCGGGGCTGGAAGAAGGCCTGAAGATCTTCGAGGCCGTTAAGAACGCGTTCGGCGTGCCCGTCATCACCGACGTGCACGAACCCTGGCAGGCCGCGCCGGTGGCCGAGGTGGTCGACGTGCTGCAGCTGCCGGCCTTCCTGGCGCGGCAGACCGACCTGGTGGTGGCGCTGGCCAAGACCCAGCGCATCGTCAACATCAAGAAGCCGCAATTCCTGAGCCCGGGCCAGGTGCTGAACATCGTCGAGAAATTCGTCGAGGCCGGCAACGATCAGTTGATTCTGTGCGATCGCGGCACGAACTTCGGCTACGACAATCTGGTCGTGGACATGCTGGGATTCGGCGTGATGAAGAAAGTCACCGGCAACCGTCCCGTGATCTTCGACGTGACGCATGCGCTGCAGCAGCGCTCGTCGCTGGACGCCGCCTCGGGCGGACGCCGCGAGCAGGTGGCCGACCTGGCGCGCGCCGGCATGGGCGTGGGACTGGCCGGTCTGTTCCTGGAGGCCCATCCGGATCCCAGGAACGCCAAATGCGATGGCCCCAGCGCCTTGCCGCTGGATAAGCTCGAGCCGTTCCTGACCCAGCTCAAGCAGTTGGACGACCTGGTGAAATCCTTTGCGCCCATCGACATCGAACCCTGAGCCGGCTGTCACGCTCGCACAGTCATGCTGTTATACGATCCTGGCCGGATGCTAAGGAGGCCAAGATGTCTTTGTACGTGATCGTCGCCGTCCGCAAGGAGCCGCTCAGCGGCCATGTGGCCTATGTGCGCTGGGGGCAGGCCGAGCGCGGCGTGCCGGGTTGGGTCAGCGAGCCGGTCACGGCGGCCGCGTCGGAAGTCATCGAGCTGATCCGGCAGGGGGCGGAAGTGGAGACGGCATTCAGCGTGGAGGGCACGTCGGTGGCATCGCGGCCGGTGCGCGTGCTGACCGACGACGAGGGCCGCGAGCGGCTGGCCTCGGCGCCGGCGCCCAGTTCGACGTTGCACACCCTGTTCGACTTGCCGGAGTTCTAGTCCGGCGGACGAGCCGCGCGCGGCAGCGGCCCGGGAGCATTCAGAACAGGCACTGCCGCAGGGCGAACCTGCGGCCAAATGCGTGTACCTGGTCGCCGTCGAACGAGGCGCCCAGGTCCCAGCGCCCGCCGCGCGTCACCAGGATGGACTGGCCGGAGCAGGCATGCCGGAAGGCGAACAGCCAGAAGGCGCATTCCGATCCGACAGGCTCCAGGTCGTGCGGGCCGATCATCAGCCGGTTCGGCCGCGGGGTCGCGCCCAGCGTCCAGCGCAATGCGATCGCCAGGAAGGCGAAGCGCGCCGAGAGGGAGGATGGCTGCACGCGCAGCATGCGGATCGTCTCTTTCATGGCCTATACCTGATCTTGCATCCAGGGTGGGGCCAGCGTATCAAAGATGGTCTGGGCCTTCCATACGGCGTTTGGGCGAGGCGCGCCCGCCGTCGGCTGCGCGCAACGGTTCGGGCCTGGCCCCGCGGCTGCGCATGAATGTCGTCATGCGCAGGCATCCACGAAACCGCACACTAGCGTCGCAGGTGGCGGATCAGCAGGATCAGGGCCAGCGCGGGCGCGATGGAAAACGCGGCGAACAGCCACAAGGCGGCCTGCCGCGCGCCTTCGACGCCGCCCGGTTGGGCCAGTCCCGCGCTGTTGGTGATGACGCCGGCCAGCGCCGCCGTCAATGCCGTTGCATAGAGCTGCACCGTGGTAATGGACGAGGCGGTCAGGGTTTCCTGGCCCGCCGGCGCGGCATTGAAGACGCGGGTCAGCAGATGAGGCCAGCCCAGGCCGATGCCGAAGCCCACCGCGGCCAGCGCCAGCGCGCCGCCGGCCAGGCCGACCGGCGATCCGAAGGCGCCGGGCAGCGGCATCAGGATCGCCAGCAAGACCAGCGCGGCCAGCACCACCGCCGGCCCCAGCCGCATCATGCCGTCGGCCGCCGCGCCGCTGCGCGTGGCGCTGGGCATGGCCGCCAGCGTCCAGCCCGCCGCCATCGCCGCCGTCATGTAGCCAGCGGCCAGCGGCGAGAAACCGTGGATGGTCTGCAGGAAGTAGGGCACGAAGATCTCGGTGGTGATGGCGGCCACTACCAGGCAGATGATGGCGTACAGCGAACCGAGCGGCGTGGCGAGCGTATAGGCGCCGCTGGGCAGCAGTTTCTTGCCGGCGCGGGTGTCGACCCGCGCGATCAGCAGCGCGATGGCCAGGCCGGCGACGATGCCGGCCAGGTTCCAGCGCAGGTCCTGAGACAGGCTGGCCAGCGTGATGGCCAGCACGCTGGCCACCAGCAGTCCGAGCGTGGCCAGCGGTACCGGGCTGGGCCGCGCGTCGCTCACCGTCGACTTGCCGCCCACCTTGGTCGCCACGATGAAGGCCAGCAGCGCGCCGGCGGGCAGCAGCGTCCAGAACGCCAGGCGCCAGTGCCCCGTCTGGGCGAAGATGCCGCCGATGGCCGGGCCGCACAGCGTCGCCACCCCCCACATGCCGGACACCAGCGCCATCGCGCGCGACCACAGCGCCGCGTCGAACACGATGCGGATCAGCGCATAGCTCAGCGCGAACAGCACGCCGCCGCCCAGTCCCTGGATACTGCGGCCCGCCAGCATCCAGGGCATGGAGGGCGCGAGCGCACAGACGACCGAGCCGGCCGAGAAGACGGCCACGGCCAGCAGGTACGCCGCCTTGGGACCCCATGCCTGGATCAGCCGCGCCGATAGGGCCGAACCGACGATGGAGGTCACCACGAACAGCGTGGTGTTCCAGGCGTAGTACTCCAGGCCGCCGATGTCCTTGATGATGCTGGGCAGGATGGTGGTGACGATGTAGACGTTGATGGCGTGCAGGGCGACGCCGCCGGCCAGCGCGATGGAACGCAGCGCGTTGGCGCCATGCAGCAGGTCGGCCCAGCTGGCGCCTGACGCCTGCGCGGTGTCTGAATTCACGGTGTGCTCCTGCCGCTGCGGGCTTGGGGGTATTTAAACAAGAATTATCTTTGAATAATAAGGGGGAGCGGCCGGGCCGGCAAGGGCGGTGGCGGCGTGGGGTTTCTCGGGGCCGGGCATGCAAGGCGCCACGCCAGCCGCTCCATGCATCTTTGTGTCCGGCGCTTGCCGAAGAGGGCTTCAGCGTTGGCGCAGCCCATCCAGCAGCAGGTCCAGCGCGCGCAGCGCCTGTTCCAGCCGTTCGCCATCGTCGGGCGCCGCGGCGATCCAGAAGGCGCCGTCCATCAGCGCCCCGTTGATGAGCCGCGCCAGCGCCTGAGGTTCGGCGGCGCGGACCTGGCCTTCGTCCATCAGGCTTTGCAGCAGGGTGGTCAGCGACGTGATGCAGGGCTGCTGGGCCGGCTCCGAGGCCGGCCCCAGCACGGCGCGCGCGTCCTGTAGCGCGATGCGCTGGATTTCGGGTTCGGTCGCCATGCGCAGCCAGGCGCGGCAGCGTTCGCGCAGCGCCGTCCAGGCGTCGGGCGCCGCGTCCGAGATGCGCTGCAGCCTCTGGTCCATTTCCTGGTCGAGTTCGGCGGCCACCGCAGCCAGCAGTCCCTGCTTGTCGCCGAAGTGATGGTAGAGCGCGCCGCGGGTCAGGCCGGCCGCGGCGGTCAGCTCGTCCATGGACGCCGCGGCATAGCCCGAGTCGCGGAACGCCTTGCGGGCGGCGGCCAGCAGCTTCACACGGGTTTCCTCGATCATTTCGGCGCGGGTTCGGGACATGGCGGGTTTCCTGGTGGCATACGCTGCGTATGTTAATTGACATGCGTCACGTATGTGAATACGATTTGGCATACGCTTCGTATGTAAATCTGGCGCGGCCTGGACGGCGGCGTTCTTTTTTTCACAGGTGCGCGGTTGCGAAATCCTTATCGAGAGTTGTTCAAGGCGCCCGGCGCCGCCGGCTTCGTGCTGGCCGGCCTGATGGCGCGGCTGGCGCTGCCCATGGCGGGCATCGGCATCATCACCATGCTGTCCCAGCTGCGTGGCGCCTACGCATTGGCGGGGGCGGTGGCGGCCACGTTCTCGCTGTCCACCGCCTTGCTGGCGCCGTGGATATCGCGCCGGGTGGACCGGCACGGGCAGACCCGGGTGCTGCCGCTGGCGGCGGCCCTGAGCATCCTGGCGCTGGCGGGGCTGGCGGCCGGCGCGCATGGCAACTGGCCGGATTGGACCCTGTTCGTCTGCGCGGCGGCGGCCGGCGTCATGCCCAGCATGCCGGCCATGGTCCGGGCGCGCTGGAGTGCGCTGTACCGCGACCAGCCGCTGTTGCGCACGGCCTTCGCGCTGGAATCGGTGCTGGACGAGGTCACGCTGATCGTCGGCCCGCCGCTGGCGGTGGGGCTGAGCGTGGCCTGGTTTCCCCAGGCGGGGCCGCTGGCCGCAGCGGCGCTGCTGGCCGTCGGCATCACCGCGTTCAGCCTGCAGACCCGGACCGCGCCGCCGCTGAACCCGGCGCGCGCCGGCCGCGAGCCGACCGTGCTGCGCGTGGCAGCCTTGCGTAAGCTGACGTTCATGCTGGCCGCGATGGGCGTGATCGTGGGCGTCATCGATGTGATGAGCGTGGCCGTCGCCACGCGTCAGGGCGTGCCGGCGGGCGCCAGCATCGTGCTGTCCGTGTATGCGCTGGGTTCCTGCCTGGCCGGACTGGCGTTCGGCGCGATGCGCCTGTCCATGCCCTTGCCGCGCATGCTGGCCATCGCCGGCGCGATGACGGCGGCTACCACGCTGCCGCTGCTGTGGGTCGACGACCTGCTGGGCCTGTCGCTGGCGGTATTGGCGGCGGGCGTGTCGTTCGCCCCGACCATGATCATCGCCATGGGCATGGCGGAGGCGGCCGCGCCCGCGCATCGCCTGACCGAAAGCCTGACCTGGCTGATCACCGGCCTGTTCGCCGGCGTGGCGGCGGGCGCCGCGCTGGCGGGCTGGCTGGTGGATATGCATGGCATCCGCGCGGGTTTCGGCGCCGCGGTCGGCGCGGGCGCGGCGGTGCTGGCCATCGTGCTGTCCGGCGCCTTGCGTGGGCGTGACGCTGGCGCGTCTTCGGCGGCCTGAGCGGCGCGCCGACGCAGATAGAATTCCTGGCATGCGTGCCGCGGGGGCGCGTGATCGTCAGGAGAACAATATGTCCAGAACCGTGATCAATCCCGACACCGTCTTCAACTCGGTGCAATACGGCTTCAGCCAGGCCGTGGTCGTTACCGGCAGCCGCCGCATGTTGCTGTCGGGGCAGGTCGGCATCGACGTCCACGAGCGCACCGTGGGACCGGGCCTGCAGGAACAGACCGAGGCCGCGCTGGACAACATCGAGCGCGTGCTCGCCGCCGCGGGCGGACGGATCGATCAGGTCATCATGCTGCGCATCTATATCTGCGAAACGGCGCGTGAAGACCAGGAGGTGATCGCGCAGGCGTTGCGGGAGCGCTTCAAGTCGGATCCGCCGCCGTCGTCGTGGATCGTCGTCAGCGGCCTGTCGTTGCCGGAATGGCTGATCGAGATCGAAGCCGAGGCCATGCTGGACTAGAGGGCGTGGGCGGCGGGTCCGCGATGCCGCTGGCGCTAGGCGGAGGCCGCGCCGCGCGCGGGCTTGTCGCGCCAGGGGGGCGCGGCGAAGGCCTCTTTCAGATACGCGAGAAATCCCGCCGTGCGAGCCGGCAGATCCTGGCGCGATTTCACCAGCGCCACCACATTGGCCGGCGGCAGCGCCCATCCGGCCAGCAGCGGCACCAGCCTGCGGGCGCGCACATGGTCCGCCACGTCCCATTCCGAGCGGGCCACGATGCCCTGGCCGTCCAGCGCCCATTGCAGCGCCGCCGCGCCCGTGTTGCTGGAAAGCACCGGCGCGATACGCACACCGACCGCCGGGCCGCCGCCTTTCTTGAAGCGCCACAGGGTCACGTCCTCGTCGTTCTCGCGCAGCGCGATGCAATCATGCTCGCGCAGGTCCTCCGGCTTGGCCGGCGCGCCGTGACGCGCCAGATAAGCGGGCGAGGCGCAGAGGATGCGGCGGTTCGGCGCCAGCGGATAGGCCACCAGCGTGGAGTCGCGCAACTCGCCGATGTGCACCATCACGTCCCAGTCGTCGCTGGACAGCCGAGGCGGACCGTCGGACAGCGTCAGGCTGGCCGTGATGCCCGCGCTGCGCTGGCGGAACTGCGCGACCAGGCCGGCGATGTGGCGTTGCCCGAAACCCAGCGGCGCCACCACGCGCAGATGGCCGGCCACCATGCCCCGGCGGCCCGCCAGCTCGTCGGCCAGGTCATTGATTTCATTGCTGATCTGGGTGGCGCGCTGCGCCAGCAGGCGACCTTCGTCGGTCAGGGCGGTGCCACGGCCGGAACGGTTCACCAGGCGCACGCCCAGCCGCTTTTCCAGCGCGTTGAGCCGCTGCGTCACGGCGGGCGGCGTCACATCCAGCGCGCGCGCCGCCTGCGCCAGCGAACGGGTCGACGCCAGGCTCAGGAAGAAACGAAGATCGTCGGTGGTGATCATGCGGGCGCCTGGGGGATTCAGAACGGAATTAACTGACAATTAAGGCGATATTAAACATGCGAACGCGCATGCGCGCCATACTGCGGACACGGCGGGACTGCGTCCGCCATTGCTTCCCGACCCTACCGGGCGACCGAACCACGACTACAGAATCCGCCATGAACGACACGCTCAGCGCCTCGCAGCGCCCGACCCTGGAATCCCTGGACACGCCTTGCCTGGTCCTGGACGAGACGCGGATGACGCGCAACATCGAGCGCCTGAACGGCCTGATGGCAGGGCATGGCGTGCGCCTGCGGCCACACCTGAAGACGCCGAAATCCATCGACGTGGCGCGCCGTGTAATGACGGGGCCCACCGGCCCTGCGGCGGTCTCCACCTTGCAGGAGGCCGAGCAGTTCGCCGCCGCCGGCATCACGGACCTGCTCTACGCCGTGGGCGTGTCGCCGGCCAAACTGGATCGCGTGCTGGCCCTGCGCCGCCAGGGGGCGGACCTGACCGTGGTGGTCGACAGCCTTCAGGCCGCGAGCGCCGTCGCCGGGCGCGCGCAGGCCCAGGGCGAGATCATTCCAGCGCTGATCGAGATCGATTGCGACGGCCACCGCGCGGGTGTCCAGCCGGGCAATACCGAACAACTGCTGGCGATCGCCCGCGAGCTGCACGGCGCGGGCTGCCTGCGCGGCGTCATGACGCACGCAGGTGAGTCCTATGGCTGCCGCAGCGTCGAGGCCATCGCCTACATGGCCGAGCAGGAGCGGCGGGCGGCGGTGAGCTGCGCCGACGCCATCCGCGCCGCCGGCCTGCCGTGTCCGGTCGTCAGCGTGGGGTCCACTCCCACCGCCCATTTCGCCCGCAGCCTGGAGGGCGTGACCGAGGTGCGCGCCGGCGTCTACGTGTTCTTCGATCTGGTGATGGCGGGGCTGGGCGTATGCCAGGCCGACGATATCGCGGCATCGGTGCTGACCACGGTGATCGGACATCAGGCCGAAAAGGGCTGGATCCTGGTGGACGCGGGCTGGATGGCGATGTCGCGCGATCGCGGCACGGCGAAGCAGCCCGTGGACCAGCTGTACGGCCTGGTGTGCGATGCGCAGGGCCGGCCGTATCCCGACCTGCTGCTGGCCGAGACCAACCAGGAGCAGGGCATCATCAAGCTGCGCGCCGGCAGTGGCGCGACCTTGCCGGATCTGCCGTTGGGCACCAAACTGCGCATCCTGCCCAATCATGCCTGCGCCACCTGCGCGCAGCATGAGGCCTATGAAGTGGTGCGCGGAGCCTCGCCCGAGGTCGTCGCGCACTGGGAACGTTTCCGCGGCTGGTGAGCCGCGCCTGGACTGGAATCCGCATGGACCTGATTTACACCCCCGACGCCACGCCGCCCGCCGGCCATTATTCGCAGGCGGTGCGTGCCAACGGCTTTGTTTTTGTCTCGGGACAGCTCGGCTTCCTGGCACCGGCCGGGCCGGGCGCCCGGCCCGTGCTGGCGCAGGGCGCGGCGGCGCAGGCCGAAGCGGCGCTGCGCAGCATGGAAGCCATCCTGCTGGCGGCGGACTCGTCGCTGGCGGCCGTGGTCAACGTCACTGTCTACGTGCGCGACGTGGGCTTGTGGGACGAGGTCAACCGCGTTTACGAGCGCCGCTTTGGGGCGCACAAGCCGGCGCGCGCCATCGTGCCGACCGGCGAACTGCATTACGGCGCGCTGGTGGAAATCAGCGCCGTCGCGCTGGCGCAGGCATAGTCCCGCCTGGCCGGCTGCCTATAATGCGGGCGATTCCAGGCTACGGAGGATGTCCGCGATGCAGTACGAATATCTGTTCTGGTCCATGGCCGCCGTCGTGGCGGCGGCGCTGGCTGGCGGCGCGCTGTGCGGCCGGCTGGGATCGGTCAAACGGACCTTGATCGGGGTGGCGGCGCTGGCGGTGGCGATTTTCGTCGCGGTGCTGGTGTTGTCGCGCCTGAATGGATTCGCGGATCTGGCGGCGATGCTGTCCATCGCCGCCTTCATGTTCGGACTGGTGATCGCCGCCGCGGCCTCGCTGCTCACGCGGCGCATCCTGCTGCGCCGCGCGGAACGCTGAGCGGGCGGGAAGGGGTCTTATTCCTCTTCTTCGTAGTCCTCTTCGCCGTCCTCTTCGTATTCCTCTTCGTCCTCGTCGTCCTGCTCGAGGGCGTCATAGCCCTTCCAGGTGATGCGCCAGCGGGTCGCGCCGGCATTGGCGGCGGTTTCGCTGATCTGCTTGACCAGCCCGGCGTCGGCCAACAGGTCCATGTGATGCGCGATGAGCTGCAGGCCTTGCTCTTCGGGGTGCGGCGCCAGGGCGGCGTTCTTGATGTCCAGGGTGCTCAGGTTGGGGCCAGGCGCGTCGCGCAGGGCTCCCAGGATCGTGACGACCAGATCGAAATCGCGTTGCATGATGTCCACCATGTGGGGGTAGGGAAGAAACAGGCCGACAATAGCAGAGTTCCGCGGCAGCGATGCGACAGGGCCGGCGGCTGGGTTACAGTCCCGGATCGTTGGTTTACCGCATTGGCGCTACACGTATGAATGAAGCTATGCACGCCGCGCATGCCGCGCGCGTTTCCCGCCCCGGTCTCGAGGGCGCTTTTCCCTGGGGGGCCGGACGATGAAGAAGCCCGCCGAACGCGACTGCGTCGCCGTGGTGCCTGGTTACACCGGCCAGGTCGCGAAACTGTATCTGGGCCGCGACGAGGAAGGCCGTCTCGCTGGCGTCACCATTTTCGACCTGCTGGGACACGTCAAGCTGCAGGGCACGGTCGAGGAGGCCGCCGCCTGGGTGGGGGAGTGGTTGTCGCAGGAATCCGACAATCGCAAGGCCCGGCGCACCCAGCTGCTGGCGCAGTTGTTCCTGTGCAAACTGACGGGTGACGAGAAGGCCGCGTTCCTGGCCGCGCAGCAGGCGCTGGGGCGGACGCTGGCCGATGCCGGGGTGCGCAGCCGTAGCGTGGCCGCCACGTCGGGGGCGGCGCGCCCGTCGCTCGGGCCGAAAGTCAGGAATCGGTAGCACAAGGCTGTTATAGTCGCGCCTGGGCGTGATCATGCACCGTCATGAGGCATGCTCAAGCGGGCCTGGCCCGCGCATCAAGGAAGAAGGATCATGGAAATACAAAGTCGGCACCTTGCCGACGTGGCGGGCGGCGTCGAACTGCACACGACGCTGGACGGCGAGAGCATCAGCGTCTACGTCGTGACGGGCGTCACCGATCTCAACGCGATCGCAGAGATCGTCCCCCGCGAGAAAGTCGAGGCCGGAGCGGACATACACGCAGCCAATGTCGACAATATTGATAATGCGCAAGACCAGATCGACCAGGTCCTGGAAAATATGAACCCCGGCGACGTGGCGGTTTTCCTGTGCTCGGACACCGACGCTTTCGGCGCGGCGCTCGATCTGCTTGGTTTGCCCATCGACGAGTAAGCCTGGCGGCAAACCAGGGTGCCTGTGTAAACGACGTATATGAAGAGTTTGTTCGTATAAGGGTTTACACGGCATTTATATAAGCCTTGCTTGTTTTTTCATCATGCGTTGGTGTTTTGCACCAGTGCAGGGCTTTTTGTTTTCTATAAAAACGTGCGTGAATATTCGTTAGTTTCTCTTTGTTGCATTATTGGCACGCGTTTTTTAAGATTATATTGACTTGTGAGGGGAACCTAACGATAGTGTCGGCACACGATCACAAGCGTTGCGATTTTCGTTCAGTGCCGTGCCTTTTCCGGCTCAGTGTTATTGTTCTACTGTCCCCTCCTTGATTGATTCGTGACCTCCGGGCATTTGCCCATTATCTCTAGGAAATACAGTATGGAAACCGGCGTCGTTAAGTGGTTCAATTCGGAAAAAGGCTATGGCTTTATCACCCCGGAAGCGGGTGGTAAGGACCTGTTCGCCCACTTCTCCGAGATTCAGGGTTCGGGCTTCAAGTCTCTGGAAGAGAACCAGCGCGTCAGCTTCGTGACCGCCAACGGTCCGAAGGGTCCGCAAGCTACGAAGATTCAAGTCCTGTAAGGACCTGATTTTTCGGAAAAGCCCCCGTCAGGGGGCTTTTTTGTTTGACGATGACTCCAGCCCGGTACTTCGCTGGACTACGCCGAAGCTCGATACAGCAGGTTTATCAATAACTTAGGCGCGTCCATCATATGCCGGTGCTTTCTGAAACTTGACCCGGTTTCCCCTCGCGCCGCTCCTATGTGGCTCTTGGAACCGGGTCGTTCCAAGGAGTCATCATGGCAAAGATCAAGCTCACCAAGACCGCCGTAGAGGCGGCGCAACCCCAGGCCAAGGACGTCGAACTGCGGGATACCGTAGTGCCCGGCTTCCTGTGCAAGATTACCCCAGCGGGCCGCAAGGTGTTCATGCTCCAGTACCGCACGAACGCCGGTCAGCCCCGCAAGCCCTCGCTGGGGCTGTACGGGGAACTGACCGTGGAGCAGGCGCGCGTCATGGCGCAGGACTGGCTGGCCGAGGTTCGCCGGGGTGGCGACCCCGGCGGCGCCAAGGCCGAGGCGCGCAAGGCGCCCACGATGGAGGCGCTGTGCAAAAAGTTCATGGAGGACTACTCCAAGAAGCGCAACAAGCCCACCACGCAGCGCGGCTACCAGGCCGTCATTGACCGCTGCATCGTTCCGGTGCTGGGGCGCAAGAAAGTGCAGGACGTGAAGCGGCCCGACATTGCCGCGTTGATGGAAAAGTTCGCCTACAAGCCGGCCGAGGCGAACAACGCCTTTGGCGTGCTGCGCAAGATGTTCAACCTGGCCGAAGTGTGGGGCTACCGCCCGGACGGCACGAACCCGTGCCGCCACGTTCCGATGTTCCCGCCCGGCGAGGAAACCCGGCTCATCGTTGACGACGAGCTGGCGCTGATCTTTCGCCAACTGGAGAAGCTGGAGGCCGAAGGGCTGGAGAACTACGTCATCCCGCTGGCGATCCGCCTGCAATTCGAGTTCGCTGGCCGCCGTTCTGAAATCTGCACGCTCGAATGGAGCTGGATCGACCTGGAAAATCGCCGCGTCGTGTGGCCCGACAGCAAGACCGGCGGCCTTTCCAAGCCCATGAGCGCGGAAGCCCATCGGCTGCTTTCGACGGCCCCGCGCCGGGAGGGTTGCCCGTATGTCCTGCCGTCTCCCAACGACCCGGCCCGGCACCTGACCTTCGGCGAGCACTATGGCGGCTGGTGCCGGGTACTCAAGGCCGCTGGCGTCCCGCATGTCGGCACGCACGGCATCCGCCACCGCTCCACGACCGACATTGCCAATTCGGGCGTACCGACCAAGGTAGGCATGAAGCTGACGGGCCACAAGACCGTGGCGATGTTCATGCACTACGTCCACACCGAGGACAAGCCGGTGCGCGATGCGGCCGAGCTGGTGGCCAGCCGACGCCAGGCCATCACTGGCGCACGGCAGGCCGAAGGAGTGGCGGCATGAACCAGCGCAAGGCATCCGTAGCGTCACCCGCAGCGCCTTCGGCGCTGCTGGGCGACATTCGGGCACTGATCGAGGCGGCGCGGCAACGCGCCGCCTCGGCGGTGAATAGCGAGTTGACGATGCTCTATTGGCGCATCGGCCAGCGCATCCACACGCAGGTCTTGGAGGGCCGGCGAGCCGACTACGGCGAGGAAGTGGTGTTGACCCTGGCGGCGCAGTTGGTCAAGGAGTACGGCGGCAGTTTCGCGGTCAAGAACCTGCGCCGCATGGTGCAGTTCGCCGCCGCCTACCCGGACGAGCGAATTGTCGTATCACTGATACGACAATTGAGCTGGACGCATTTCATCGCCCTGATCCCGCTGAAAGACCCGCTCCAGCGGGACTACTACGCGCAGATGGCGAGCGCCGAACGCTGGAGCGTGCGAACGCTGCGCGAGCGCATCGACTCGATGCTGTACGAGCGCACGGCGCTGTCGCAGAAGCCAGGGGAGATGATCGCGCAGGAGCTGGCGACGATGCGCGATGCGCAGCGCATGTCGCCCGCGCTGGTCATGCGCGACCCGTACATTCTCGACTTCCTGGGGCTGCGTGACACTTGGCAGGAAAGCGACCTCGAAGCCGCGATCATTCGTGAAATGGAGTCATTCCTGCTGGAGCTGGGCGCAGGTTTCAGCTTCGTGGCCCGGCAGAAGCGCATCCCGATTGACGACGAGGATTTCCACCTCGACCTGCTTTTCTACAACCGCAAGCTGCGGCGGCTGGTGGCGGTGGAGTTGAAGGTCGGCGAGTTCAAGGCGGCCTACAAGGGCCAGATGGAGCTTTACCTTCGCTGGCTCGACAAGCACGAACGGGAGCCGGAGGAAGCCTCGCCGCTGGGCATCATCCTTTGCACCGGCAAGAAGCGCGAGCAGATCGAGTTGCTGGAGCTGGACAAGTCGGGCATCCACGTCGCCGAGTACCTGACCGCCTTGCCGCCAAGGGGTGTGCTGGTGGAGCGGTTGCAACAGGCAACGCAGCGGGCACAGTTGCAGATCGAGCAGCGCAAGACCGATAGCGGGTAGTCCTGTTCCCAGCAGTCGGGCGTCCCGGCGTTCCGCCGTCGCGCTGTCGTGCTGCGCATCGAGCCTCGCTGCGCGAGTCTCGCCCCATGCGGGCTTCCATCACTGACGCCTCCGGCCCTGGCGGGCCTGCGCGCTCCGCTTGCCCCAACAGCCGAGGGTGTGCAGTGGGGGTTTGGGGAGCAACGGAACAGAAAGTGCACTTAAGCCCAGCGCCTGCCCGCAAACCCTTGTGGCGTCTGGTTAGTTCGGGAAAACCATCCTTTTGTCGAACCCTGGCAGGCACTGACGCCAGTGTCATTTTCAGAAGACGACTGCACCATTCAGCGCGGTTTGAAGCCTGTTGTGCATACGGCTCCTGATAACCCGATATCAGGATTCCTCTGCACAAAACTCGTCTATGCTCAATACTCGTGTGCACCAAAGCGAGGTGAGCATGGCGACCGATACCGCACCGATTACCGAGCACGGCGTGGCCACCCTGCCAGAACAGGCATGGGAGCGTGCGCGTCGTCGTGCGGAGATCATTGGGCCGTTGGCGCAGTCGGAGACGGTTGGGCATGAAGCGGCCGACGCGGCAGCCCAGGCATTGGGGCTGTCCCGGCGGCAGGTCTACGTCCTGATCCGCCGTGCCCGGCTAGGTTCGGGGCTGGTCACTGACTTGGCTCTTGGGCAGTCGAGCGGTGGCAAAGGTAAAGGCCGCTTGCCGGAGTCGGTCGAACGAATCATCCGCGAGTTACTGCAAAAGCGCTTCCTGACCAAGCAGAAGCGTAGCTTGGCGGCGTTCCACCGCGAAGTTGTGCGGGCGTGCAAGCTGCAAAAGCTGCGGGTGCCGGCGCGCAACACGGTGGCACTGCGGATCGCCGGCCTCGATCCGCGCGAGGTCACTCACCGCCGGGAAGGACAAGATGCCGCCCGCGACCTGCAAGGTGTTGGTGGTGTTCCGCCACCCGTCTCCGCGCCGCTGGAGCAGGTACAGATCGACCATACGGTCATCGACCTGATCGTGGTCGATGAGCGCGACCGGCAACCGATTGGCCGCCCGTACCTGACCCTCGCCATCGACGTGTTCACCCGCTGCGTGCTCGGCATGGTCGTCACGCTGGAAGCCCCGTCTGCCGTTTCGGTTGGCCTGTGCCTCGTGCATGTCGCCTGCGACAAGCGTCCTTGGCTGGAAGGGCTGAAGGTGGAAATGGATTGGCCGATGAGCGGCAAGCCCTTGCTGCTCTACCTGGACAACGCGGCCGAGTTCAAGAGCGAGGCCCTGCGCCGGGGTTGCGAGCAGCATGGCATCCGGCTGGACTATCGTCCGCTGGGACAGCCGCACTTTGGCGGCATCGTGGAACGGATCATCGGCACGGCGATGCAGATGATCCACGACGATCTACCGGGAACAACCTTCTCCAACCCGGACCAGCGCGGCGACTACGATTCCGAAAACAAGGCTGCCCTGACGCTGCGCGAGCTGGAGCGCTGGCTCACATTGGCGGTAGGCACCTACCACGGTTCGGTGCACAACGGCCTGCTTCAACCACCGGCGGCGCGGTGGGCCGAGGCCGTGGCGCGCTCGGCTGCCTTGGCCTGGTCGGTTCCTCGGCCGTGGACTCGCCAGCCGCCGCCGTTAGGGATTCGGCCGACCTTCTTCACGTCGATGTGGACCATGTGGCCGGGCCGGCGGGCGATGATCTTGCGTGGTTCGCGGTTTGTATCTCCGTTCGGGTCGATGAACTTCCGGCGGTTCAGCCCGAGGGCATGAAGGTGACGAGAGACCGTACGACGGCTGATCTTGATGTCCTCGTCTTGGAGTTCGAAGGCGATCCGGGAGGCGGACCACTTCTGTGTGCGACGTAGGTCCTCGATCCGTGCCACGGTGTCCGCAGAAGTCGCTGTCGGCTGGCGGCGAGGGGTCGAGGAGCGATCCAGGAGGCCAAGCTCCCCATCCTGGCGGTAGCGGTTGACCCACTTCGATGCACACGCCCGAGAGATGCCCATCTCAGCTGCCACGTGCGCGATCGGACGGGTGCGGCAGCGTTCTACGAGCCGTCGACGACCTTCGAGGGGCAGCGGCGCATTGCGATGAACCATCCGTGTCAGCGAGCGCCCGGACGCATCGCAGCCGCAGTGTCCGCCGCTACAGCCAGCGCATCGGTCAGCGGCCGGTCGAGTAGCTGTGCAAGGTCAGGGCTGGAGTTGCTGAGCTGCCCATGTCGGACGCTGGTGGCGATCGAGGCGAGCATCGGCGGCTGGAACGGCAGCAGGGCGTCGTCGGCAAGGAGACGGGCGCGGTACTCGCCAAGGCCGATCGATCGGTGGGCGATCCCGAGATGCTCGGCGACGCCCCCAGTGGAAATCGGTTCGCCGACCAGCTCGTAGGTTTTGCCAGCGTGATCGGTCGGTTGACTGGCGACGATGGCTGCTGCGGCAGCCAGGTCGACACGAGCAACAGCTGAGAGAACACCATCGCCGAACGCCGACTCCAGACCGTTGGGCGTCCACGTCAACAGCGCCCCGAAGAGCTCGGCGTAGAGACCATTACGCAGGATCGTCCAGGCAAGGCCACTGTCCTTGACCAGGTCCTCAGTGACGCGGTGGGCAAGGGCGAACCCGAGGTGATCCCCGGTTCCGGTCAAGCTGGTGTAGATCACATGCAGCACGCCGTCACGGACAGCGGCATCAAGAACGGCCCGATGCCGGGCGATGACCTGGTCATCCTCGGCGTACCCGGCTGAGACCAGGACCAGCGTCGAGACACCAGTGAGGTCCAGGCTGGCGGGGTCGTCGAAGTCCAGGTGACGCTGCCCATCGGCCGGAGTCCTGCTGCCGCCCAAGGCGGGCACGCTTCGGTCGGCCAACTCCTGAAGCGTGAGGGATGCGAGCTGTCCGTTCGCGCCGGTAACCATAATCATTGCGGTCGTTCTCCTAGCAGCCTGTCGGACTTTTCCCCTCGCCGGTAGAATTGCGCATCGCTCCTGGAACCTGACTGTATGAGCCGCTTTCGACCGATAAACCGCGAAATCGACTACTTGCTCCCGCCGTCGGTGCAGGACTGGCTGCCCGAGTCACATTTGGCGCGCTACGTGGTGGAGGTCGTAGAGGGCCTGGATCTGTCGAAGCTGGAGAGCGTCTATGCGGGCCGTGGCAGCGCTGCCTACCATCCGGCTATGTTGCTGTCGTTGCTGATCTACGGCTATGCCACGGGTGCGTATTCAAGCCGCAAGATCGAGCGAGCCAGCTATGACTCCCTGGCGTTCCGGTTTATCGCCTGCGACCAGCACCCGGATCACGACACCCTGGCCAGCTTCCGCCGTCGCCACGGAGAGCAGTTCGCCGCGACCTTTGTGCAGGTACTGCAAATCGCGCGCGAGAACCAAGTCTCGCGTTTTGGCACGGTCAGTCTGGACGGCACCAAGATCCACGCCAATGCCTCGCGGCACAGCGCCCTGTCCTATGCTCACGCCGAGAAGATCGAGGCCCAGCTAAAGGCCGAGGTCCAGGAGATGCTCAAGCTGGCAGAAGCGGCCGATCAGAGCGACCTCCCCGACGGGGTCAGTCTGCCCGACGAGATCAAGCGGCGCGAAGACCGCCTGGCCGCCATAGCAGAAGCCAAGACCAAGATCGAAGCGCGGGCCAAGGAACGCCTCGAGCGCGAGCAGGCCGAGTATCAAGCCAAGCTGGACAAGCGCGAGGCCAAGGAAAAGGCCAACGGCAAGAAGCCTGGAGGCAAACCGCCGAAGCCGCCGCAGGTGGGCCCGCGCCCGGACGACCAGATCAACCTGACCGACGAAGAGTCGCGCATCATGAAGGTGGCTGGTGGCGGCTTCGAGCAGTGCTACAACGCCCAAGCGCTGGTCGATAGCGAATCCATGTTGGTCATGGCGCCGCATGTGACCCAGGCGGGCAACGACAAGGAACAGGTCGTACCGATGCTGGCCAAGCTTCAAGCGCTTCCCGAGGAGCTGAACCAGCCGGAGAAATTCCTGGCCGATAGCGGCTACTTCAGCGAGAAGAATGTCGAAGCCTGCGAGGCCGCCAGGATCGAGCCCCTGATTGCCGTGGGCCGCGACGCCCACCATCGGCACTGGCGCGAGCGTTTCGAAGAGCCGGCAGCGTCATCGGAGCCGACCAGTCCGGTCGACAAAATGAAGCACCGACTCAAGACCAAGGCCGGGCGCGCGGCCTATGGGCAGCGCAAGCAGACGGTGGAACCGGTATTCGGAATCATCAAGTCGGTGATGGGCTTCCGTCAGTTCCTGCTGCGCGGTCTGGCGAATGTCCAGAACGAATGGACCCTGGTGTGCCTGGCGTGGAACTTGAAACGCATGGCCACGTTGCGCCCGCATTCCGTTCAAAATGCGTGAACAGAGGCTGAATCCGCTCGAATTCAGGAAATTCAGGGCAACAACCGGTTAAAAACGCTCAAATAGTGGGCAATTCGCTTTGTCTTTGTCGCGCTCTGTCCATTTATGAATTCAAGTCCGACAGGCTGCTAGGTGGTTCTCATCAGTAACTACGATGAGTCTCGACCGATCAAGGACCGCCCACAAGGAGGCAGTTTGATGTCAGTGACGCACACCGAGGTAACCGCTGGACCCGCAGAGCTCGACCCGTGCGGCCAACCCGACCACCCCGACTGCGGGATCCGCGATGTCCTCGATCGCGTGGGCGACAAGTGGTCGGTCCTCGTGATCGTCGAGCTTGCCAATGGAGCACGCCGCTTCCGGCAGCTTCAGCGCGCCATCGATGGAATCTCCCAGCGGATGTTGACGCTCACGGTGCGCCGGCTGGAGCGCGATGGGCTGGTACTCCGGACCGTGTATCCGACCGTGCCTGCCCAAGTCGATTACCGACTTACCGAAACCGGCGCGAGTCTGTCCCATCTTGTCAAGGCGCTAGCGGACTGGTCACTTGAGCACCGAGACGACATCGCCCATGCGCGCCAGGCTTACGACGCGCAACATCCGGACAACGAGATCAGATGACCGTCCGCGTCATCAACCTCATGACCCGCAACACCTAGCGCGGACCGACACGGCATCCCTCACGAGGATGCGTTGTACGCCATGCTCCATGCCGAGGCGGCCGCGCCGGTGGAGGGGCGGCCTGGCATGGTGACGACGGTCTACGTGGGCCACCCCCACGGGCAGACCGAGCGCTACCTTGAGGTGATCGCTGAGGTGAATCCCCCGAGAGGGGTGCGGATCTTCCATGTGATGGATCTGACCGACAAGTACCGCCACCTGTTGTCCTGAGGGAGGGACTGAACATGAACCACGAGTACGAGACCTTGGCTGATCGGGCTGAGGCTGGAGAGCTGAGCATCATCCCTGGCACTATCCGCCGTGGAGCCGAGGCCCGGGCTGAGGCTACTCGGTTGCTGATGGAGGCCACGGGGGCGCAGCGGGTGGAGGATGTGATCCCGCTGGCTGTGGGCCGTCCGAGGGCGGGGCAGGAGTCCGGGCCGTCGCCGACGGTGCGCACGCGTGTTCCGCAGGCGCTGAAGGATCAGTTGGCCGAGCTGGCCCAGCGGCAGCACCGCACGGAGTCTGCGGTGATGCGTGATGCCCTGGAGGCGTACGTGGTGCAGAAGGCCGGCTAACCGGTTCAGAGCTCACACGTGCCCACTCACCTGCATCCAGCGAGCCTTCGTCCGGCAGCACGTAGAACACGCCGCCGCGCGCGAAGGTGGGGCTGACGACCTGCTCGTAGAACGCCGGAGACACGTTGATGCAGCCGTGGGTGACCCGGTTGTCATCCGGCGTTGGCGAGGCCAGACGCTCGGGGCGCTTTTCCTCCGGCACGCCGGTCGCGGTCGGGTGGATCGAGACCGCGGAGTCGTAGTCGACCCACAGCACGCGGCCGGCATCGATGGACGGACCGTAGCCGCCGACGAAGCGGCCCGCCGGGGTGGTGCGGTCGCGGCCGGGGATCTCGCGCAGGGCGAGGCCCGCGATGCCGGGGGCGGTGTGGTCGCCCACGGCGGAGCCGAACAGGCCGGGCGCGGCGCCGCGCAGGCGGCCATCGCCGCCGAACACGAGGATCTGGGCGGCGGCCTTGTCCATGATCGCGAAGGGATAGCCCTGGCTGTCGCCGGAGGCGACGACCCAGCCGGCCAGTTCGATCACCGTGTCGGAGACGTCCTGGCCGCGGGGCAGTTCGTCCAGTGACGTCACCGGCGGGGTGCCGTCGTCGCGCGCGCTGGCGGTGGCGCCCACGCTGACCAGCGCCAGCGCCAGCGCAACCGCGCGCCGGCCCGGGTGGGGGAGGGAGTGGGGGAAAGTACGGATGGGAAGCTCCTCGGGGGCGGAACACCATCCAACGCGGGGATCCGCGCCGCGCAGGCGACGGATCCCCGCGCCGGTCGGTCAAGCGGAGTGCGTGCTCACCCGCGCGGCACGCGGCGCGGCGACGATTCCAGCTGCTGCACGCGGCCTTCGATCTGGTCGAGGCGCTGGTTGGCGCGCTGGGCGCCCTGATTGGCGGATTCGGCGCTCTGGGCCGCGCCCTGCACCTGGGTGTCGAGGCGGTCGAGGCGGGAGTCGCCGCGGCAATGTCTGACGCGAAGATCAGAACGCACGATACGAACGTGCGAACACAGGCGCAACACTGAGCAGCCGTCCCCGCACCGGAGCGCTGCGTGCCGCGCCTCGCCACATCCCGGCGGCAAGCCGCGGGATGCGCGCCACTGCCGTCCGCCCACACCGGTTCGCGGTACGCGCGCCACGCGCCCGAGCGCACGCTGCTGTACGCGTTGGTAGAGGCGCACTACCCGGACTTCATTGTACGGATCGAAGCGGAGGGCCGCTCGCTGCCCGGATATGTCCGCGAGGCGTTCGATGCCTACCTGCGTTGCGGCGTGCTCGAGCACGGCTTCCTGCGGGTGGTGTGCGAGCACTGCCGTGCAGAGAGGCTGGTGGCGTATTTCTGCAAGAAGCGCGGGCTGTGCCCGAGCTGCGGCGCACGGCGCATGGCCGAGTCGGCGCGGCATCTGGTGGACGAGGTGTTCGGCCCGCGGCCTGTGCGGCAATGGGTGCTGAGTTTCCCCTACCCGTTGCGCTTCCTGTTCGCCAGCAAGCCTGAGGCGATCGGCCCGGTGCTGGGCATCGTGCATCGTGTGATCGCCGGTTGGCTTGCCGATCAGGCCGGCGTGCCGCGGGATACGGCGCAATGCGGTGCGGTGACCCTGATCCAGCGCTTCGGCAGCGCGCTGAATCTCAACATCCACTTCCACATGCTGTGGCTCGACGGCGTGTACGAGGACACCACCGAGCGTCCGCAGCGCAAGCCGCGCCTGCACCGCACCCGTGCGCCCACATCGGCGCAACTGACGGAACTGGCCAACACCATCGCGCATCGCGTCTGCCGGCACCTGACGCGCAAAGGCTGGCTGGAAGGCGAAGACGAATCCGTGTTCCTGTCCGACAGCGCGGGTAGCGACGACGGCATGGATGGGCTGCGGATGAGTTCGATGACCTACCGCATCGCCACCGGTCGCGACGCTGGCCGCAAGGTCGTCACGCTGCAAACATTGCCCGGTGACGCAGGCTCGCTGGAGGGCGATGCCGGCAAGGTCGGCGGCTTCTCGCTGCATGCCGGCGTGGCCGCGGAAGCACACGAAAGCCACAAGCTCGAAAAGCTGTGCCGCTACATCACGCGCCCGGCGATCAGCGAGCAGCGGCTGTCGATCTCACCGCAGGGTAGGGTGCGGTATCAGCTCAAGACGCCGTGGCGCAATGGCACCACGCATGTCGAATGGGATGCGGTGGACTTCATCGCCAAGCTGGCGGCACTGGTCCCGCCACCTCGCGCCCACCTGACCCGCTTCCACGGGGTGTTTGCCCCGAACGCCGCCCTGCGCGCACAGTTGACGCCATCGGGGCGCGGCAAGCGGCCTGCGAGCGATGCAGTGCCGGTGGACGTCAGCGCCCACGACGAGCCGCGCAGCCCCGAGCAGAAGCGCCGTGCGATGAGCTGGGCGCAACGGCTCAAGCGGGTCTTTTCCATCGACGTCACCACCTGCGCCCACTGCGGCGGCGCGGTGCGGATCGTCGCCAGCATCGAGGAACCCACCGCCATCCGCGCCATCCTCGCCCACTTCGAGAAGCACGGCGCGCTGGAGCAAGCGCACTACCGGCCCGCAGCGCGCGCGCCGCCGCCGGCCGCGTGACGAGGTGCCGGCCACACAGCCGGCAGCCAAGCCAGAGTCCGATCCGATGCGGCCACGACCCCGCAGGGCTGCGCTCGGCCCTGTGCCGGGATTCGGTGAGAAATGGCTACGCACTGAGCCGCTGCGTGGCCCCGCGATGTCGAAAACCCACGCATGAACCCCCGATCTGTGCCCGATCTGTGCCCAAAGCGGCGCTTGCGCGGCCGCTTCCTACCTGCCAGACTCGCCAAAAAGGGCGGTTGAACTTCCTATACCCTGCCGCCCTTCGTTCGGAATAGCCCACCACCATGACGCCGCCTCCCGCCTCCTTCGTCACGCGCGCTTCGCTGGCCGTTGATCTCACCAAGCTCGGCCTTGCTCCTGGCGATGCCGTGATGGTCCACGCGGCCGTGAGCAAGGTCGGCCGCCTGCTCGACGGCCCTGACACCATCATCGCCGCGCTCTGCGATGTCGTTGGCCACGAGGGCACCGTCCTCGCCTATGCCGATTGGGAAGCGCGCTATGAAGATCTGTGCGACGAGGACGGCCGCGTGCCGCCGGAATGGCGCGACCACATCCCACCCTTCGATCCGCAGCGCTCACGCGCGATCCGCGACAACGGCGTACTGCCGGAGTTCCTGCGGACGACGCCCGGGGCATTGCGCAGTAGCAATCCTGGCGCCTCCATCGTCGCGCTCGGAGCGAAGGCGGAATGGTTCACCGCCGATCATCCGCTCGACTACGGCTATGGCGAGGGCTCGCCGCTCGCCAAGCTCGTCGCCGCCGGCGGCAAGGTGCTGATGCTCGGCGCTCCGCTCGACACGCTGACGCTACTACACCATGCCGAGCATCTGGCCGACATCCCCGGCAAGCGCATCAAGCGGGTCGAGGTGCCGCTGGCGACGCCCGCCGGCAGGCAATGGCGCATGATCGAGGAATTCGATACCGGCGATCCGATCGTCGACAGGCTGGCCGAGGACTATTTCGCGGAGATCGTGACCCAATTTCTCGCCAGCGGCCAAGGCCGACAGGGTTTGATCGGTAGCGCTTCTTCCGTTCTGGTCGGTGCGGCGGCGATCACCGCCTTTGGCGTGAGCTGGCTCGAAACGCGGTTCGGCTCAGGCTCGCCCTGATTGTGAACGCCACCGCCCAAGCAGTTGGGCACAGAATCTTCTCCGCTACACCGCCCCGTCGCGCCTGCCGCCGCGATGCTCGCCGGCCAGTTTTCGGATCGCCCAGAAATAGGCCGGGTAAGGCAGCAACCGCATCCCCTTCATCAGCCAGGCGAGACGACGGGGGAAGACGATCTCGAAGCCGCCTCGGGCAAAGCCCTCGACGATGCGCGCGGCCGCCGCCTCGAGCGACACCATGAACGGCATCGGAAAGCTGTTGCGCTTGGTCATCGGAGTTTCGACGAAACCCGGATTGACCAATTGCAGCCGGATGCCGTGCCGTTCGCAATCGAACCGCAGCGCCTCGCAGAGATGGATCGCAGCCGCCTTGGAGGCTCCGTAGGCGGCCGCGCCCGGCAGGCCGCGATAGCCCGCCAGCGAGGCGTTGACCGCGATCTGGCCCTTGCCGCGCGAGGCCATGCGCTCGGCGACGGCGGCGGCGCCTCGCACGACACCGATGAGATTGACCGCGAAGACCTGCTCAAAGGCGGCGACATCGATCAGGCCCGGTCCGTTGCGCGGGGCGATGCCGGCGTTGAGGAAGGCGAGCGCGATCGGCCCGTGCACGCTCTCGATGCCCTCGACCACAGCGGCCATGGCGGCGGGATCGGCGACGTCGCCGACATGGGCGACGATCCGTCCCGGCAGCCCCCCGGCGCTGAGCGCCAGCGCCTCGAGCTTGTCGAGCCGGCGCGCCGTCGCGGCGACCGTCCAGCCGCGCCGCGCCAGTTCCAACGCCACGGCCGCGCCGATGCCGGAGCTCGCCCCGGTCACCCAGGCGACGCCATCCTGCGGTTCGATGCGCGGCGGGGTCATGTCTCGATCGGGCCTCCATGCCGCGGCAGTCTTGTGCCGGACCCTAGTGATGACAGGCCCGCAGCGGAAGCCCTGCCGATGACGTGGCCACTTGGCCTCCACCGGCTTTTCCAGCCCGGCCTCGCCTGCGATAAACCGAGCGAACCATGGAGATCGCGATGCCGACCGAATTGCTGTTCCGAGACGATGCCTACCTGACCGAAACGCAAGCGACCGTCGTCGCGATCAATGAGCGCGGCGGCATCGAGCTCGATCGGACCGTATTCTACGCCACCGGCGGCGGCCAGCCGGGCGATGCCGGCGTGCTCGTCCGCGGCGACGGCTCCGAAATCGCGATCGGCACCGCGATCTACAATCTCACCCCGCCGATGGTCTGCGGCCCGAAGCGGAGCATACCGGTGCCCTTGAGCACCTCGATGCGCTCATAGCGCTCGATCGGCGGGTGGAAGTAGCTCGCGTTGTCGCCGTAGGGGGCAAACGCGAAGGGCAGGCCATCTTCCAGGAGCAGAACCTTGGTCGAGCGCGTCGGGTTCAGGCCGCGGATGCCGATGTTGGGCCGCAGGCCGAAGCCTTCCTCGTCGCGGACGACCACGCCCGGCACCTTGCGCAGCGCCTCGGCGACCGAGAGCACGCGGGCGCTCTCGAGCTCGGCCTGATCGAGCACCTGCGCACTGCCGGGCTGCGCGGCGGCACGCTCCTTCGTGCCGACCACCACGACCCGGTCGAGCTCGGCGGCATCGTCGGCGAAGGCGGGGCCGCAGACGGCGGCGATGCTGAGGCTGAGCAGGGTGCGACGGAGCGGATACATGGGCGTAGGTCTCGAAGGCGCGATGCGCGGCGCGCGGATTCTACGTGATGATGCGAATCATTCGCAACAATAAAACTCTGCATCCAAGCCCAGGGTTGGTGTCGCTCAGCGTCCTCCACGGGCGCAGGATCGACAAGCATGGTCCAGCGCGAGGGCATCGGCGCCGAGCCTGCACGAGAAAGCGCGGCAGGCGAGAAGGGTGACGGCGTCTGTACCTGGGAAGCCGCGCGATGTGGCTACGCCGTGGCCGTCGGGCGTGCTTCCTCGTGTGGCGCAGCGCACCTTCGGTCATACGCGGCCGACGCGGTGCAACAATTCTAGACCTGACCCTCTGCGCCGCAGTCGAATCGGGAACTCTCATCCCCGTTTTGCGGGTTGTCCGCCGGTTTCTGGCCAGCTTCAGGATCGATTGTCATGCGCCGCAGTTGTTGTACCCGGAGGATCACCCTGATGCCGTCAGCGGGGCACTCTGCTGAGGGCTGCTGGCGCGAGAGCGGGGGTTTTTAGAGGTGCCCTCAGGTAGGTGATTTGCTACGCTGCGCCGCGCCGATGTCTTACCCATGCGCGGGAGAAATGCCGATGGGCGGCGATGAGGCCGCGCGGAACACTGTGCAGCCGTCGATGCGCAGGATCGTTCCGTGCTGTGCCTCACCGCACCGGAGGGACGCGCCGCGCCGCGTGTCGCCCGTGCCGCAAACACCGCGCTGGCGGCCGCGCCGAGCTACGCACGCCATGTTCCCGAGCGCACGCTGCTGTACGCGCTAGTGCAGGCGCACTACCCGGACTTCATCGCGCGTCTTGAGGCCGAAGACCGCCCGCTGCCCGAGTATGTGCGCGAGGAGTTCGAGACCTACCTGCGCTGCGGCGTGCTCGAGCACGGCTTCCTGCGCGTGGTCTGCGAGCAGTGCCGGGCCGAGAGGCTGGTGGCGTATTCCTGCAAGAAGCGCGGCTTCTGCCCCAGCTGCGGGGCGCGGCGCATGGCCGAGAGCGCGCGGCACCTGGTGGAGGAGGTGTTTGGCCCGCGGCCGGTGCGGCAATGGGTGCTGAGTTTTCCGTACCCGTTGCGCTTCCTGTTCGCCAGCAAGCCTGAGGCGATCGGCCCGGTGCTGGGCATCGTGCATCGTGTGATCGCCGGTTGGCTTGCCGATCAGGCCGGCGTGCCGCGGGATACGGCGCAATGCGGTGCGGTAACGCTGATCCAGCGCTTCGGCAGCGCGCTGAACCTGAATGTTCACTT